>QHQU01000066.1 GCA_003219925.1 Verrucomicrobiota bacterium | reverse complement strand
TATCGCGTATGGCCAGCGCGCACGCCGCCATCTCAACTGCACCTGCCCCACCCAGCAAATGGCCGGTCATCGATTTGGTGGAACTAATTGAAACGCTTTTCGCGCGGTCGCCGAAAACAGTCTTGATCGCGCGCGTCTCAGCCACATCACCGAGACCAGTCGAAGTAGCGTGGGCATTAATGTAATCCACTTGATCAACCGACAATTGCGCGTGTTCGAGCGCGAGTTCCATTGCGTGCGCCGCTCCTCCGCCATCGTGTGGCGGCGCCGTCATGTGATGCGCGTCCGCGCTCAAGCCGTAACCGACAAGCTCGCAATAAATCTTAGCGTTGCGCTTTTTTGCGCGCTCCAGTTCTTCGACGACAACGACGCCTGCTCCCTCCCCGATGACAAAGCCGTCGCGATCTCGGTCCCAAGGTCGTGAGGCATGTTCGGGGTCATCGTTCCGCGTGCTTAAGGCCTT
Organism: Verrucomicrobiota bacterium; assembly: GCA_003219925.1. Classification (GTDB taxonomy): domain Bacteria; phylum Verrucomicrobiota; class Verrucomicrobiia; order Chthoniobacterales; family UBA10450; genus AV69. The sequence continues at coordinate 10,615 of QHQU01000066.1, read as the reverse complement.
CATCGCGCCGAACCCGGCAAGGCCGATGGGGATGATCGCCGCTTCGGAACCGCCCGCGAGGAAAACATCGGCATCACCAAATTTGATCATGCGCCAGGATTCGCCGATGGCATTGTTCGAGGTGGCGCAGGCGGTGACGATACACATGTTCGGTCCCCGCATTCCGAATTCCATCGAAATCAACCCGCTCGCCATGTTGCTGATGAGCATTGGAATGGTGAAAGCGGAAACGCGCTTCGGACCTTTGGAAAGCAGAATGCTGTATTGATCTTCCAGCGTTTTTAGTCCGCCGATGCCGCTGCTGACGAGAACGCCAAAGCGGTTTGGATTTTCGTTCGCCATCTCAATGGCGGAATCGGTCATCGCCATTTTCGCCGCTGCCATCGCGAGCTGGGCAAAGCGATCGGTGCGCCGAACATCCTTTGGGTTCTTGAAAACAGTCTTCGGATCGAAGCCGCGCACTTCTCCACCGATGCGGCAATCATAAGCAGAGGTGTCGAAGGATTCGATTGTATGAATGCCGCTAACGCCGTTTTTCAAGTTCGACCAAAAAGTCTCGACATCGTTGCCGAGGGGGGTGATTGCACCCATACCGGTGATAACGACGCGGCGGTTGTTGTTCATTTAAGGATTAACGATTTAACGATTTAACGGATGGAGAAGCAAATGGCTACAGATTCAATCTCTGAATCATTAACTCATTTACTCGCTGTGCCTATCGCGTTCCCATTCCTACGTTTTGCACCGTCTGGAATAGCTTGCCTTCGGTTTTAATGGAAGGCGCGATGATGATTTCGGTTTGTTGGAACTCGGCCAGATCGCGTGCGCCCACATTGCCCATGCAAGTAGTGATGGCGCCGACCAAATTCTGGCTGCCGTCGTCCACTTCGGCGGGACCGAACAGGATTTGTTTCAACGACCCGGTCGCGCCAACTCTGATCCGTGTCCCGCGAGGGAGATTCGCATGTGGAGTCGCCATACCCCAATGATAACCGCGTCCCGGCGCTTCATGGGCTTTGGCAAAGGCGCTTCCCACCATAACGGCGTCGGCCCCGCAGGCGAACGCCTTGCAAACATCCCCGCCTTTGCTCATCCCGCCGTCGGTGATGATCGGGACAAAGCGGGAAGTTTTTTTGAAATAGGCGTCGCGCGCGGCCGCGCAATCGACGGTGGCCGTAACTTGCGGCACGCCAAGGCCGAGGACCCCGCGCGAAGTGCAAGCTGCTCCCGGCCCGACTCCCACCAGAACCGCGGCCGGTCCACAGCTCATGATCTCGAACGTCACATCGTAGCCGACGGTGTTGCCAACGATCACGGGAATCCGCATTTCCCGACAGAATTTCGCGAGATCGAGTGATTTATATTCTGATGAAATATGTTGCACGGTTGAGACCGTGCTTTGCACGACGAAGACATCGGCTCCCGCTTCCTGGGCGATGGCACCGAATTCCGCTGCGCGTTGTGGAATCGAACTCACCGCCGCGATCGCGCCGCCATCCTTGATTTGCCGCACCCGCGCCCCGATCAATTCCGGCTGCACCGGTTCCTGATAAATTTTTTGCAAGAGGGCAGTTATTTCGTTCTTGTCCGTCTGGACGATTTTCTCGAGCACTTCCGAGGGATTTTTGTAGCGCGTCTGGACGCCTTCAAGATTGAGCACTGCCAAACCGCCGAGCTTGCTCATTTCCACGGCAAAACGCACGTCCACCACTCCATCCATGGCGCTGGCCAGGATCGGAATTTTCAAGTCCAAGGGCGCGGCCTCGCGCCGCGGCAACCGAAAGGTAGTATCGACCTCGTTAGGATTGATCGTGACGCGGCCCGGGACCAGCGCGATCTCGTCGAAACCATAAGTCACGCGGGCTTTTCGGTTACGGCCAATCCACATTCCCATATCAAAATCAAATACGTTCGAATTTAAATCGTTCGTTCAAACTCCCGCACCGCGGGCAGCGTGGGAGCAAGGCATCGGTGCGATCTTCGAACTCGAAGCCGCAAATGACACACCGCAGCCGGAAGCGAAAAGCTTTTCGTTCGCGTCGCCTCCGGTTCCATTCACTACTTAACCAGACAAGGAAAACTGCCGCAAGAAAAACCAGCAGATAAATCGTGACCAACGCGGCCAGAGTGACGCGAATCACGGCGATGGATTGGGGGAGGGGCTCGAGGTGGGGACGAAATCGTTACCCCAAAGAATGGTCGCAGTCGTCCAGAAAAGCGCGCTTCCATTAGTCACGGGCGAATTTTCTTTTGTCTTAAGCCGGCAGAGCTGAAGAAAATTCCGGGCCTGCTCATCGAGCGCCGGATCGCCCGAAGATTCGATCAAAAAGCAAAAGCGAATCGCGCCATGCTCATCGATTGCAACGCGGAAGCGGGCGTTCGCCGGTGCATCAGGGCGGGTGAGCCGAAATTTGAAATCGGCGAAAACTGGATCGCCCAATGTGGCAGGTAGATCGGCAAAATTCGCCGTCGTTTTGCGCGCCAGCCCGGGTGCGTTGGCATTCGCTTTCACTCGCGGAAGGCGAACCGGCCCGGTTGCGGCCGAGCTTGGAATACTGAGATCGGGCGTCAGTGGAGGAAGTGTTTTTAATTTTGGCTGATGACTGGCGTAAGAAGGGCGATGCTGAATTGGCGGCAAAACAAGAGATTTTGCCTCCGGTAGTCGCTGTGTTGTGGTAGTGAGCGCGGGATCTTCCGCTTCCACCCAACGCAAGAGAGCGAGCGATTCCGGGTCATCCGGCGAAATCAGTGTTACCCGCGCCGGCGGCGGCATCAGCGCGATGGTGGGTGGGTACACAATTTGGAAGATGTAGAAACAAAGCGCGTGCAAGGCGACTGAGAGAATCAGGAACACGATTAAGGCGCGGCGGCGTTTGCGCGGCGGGTCCCAACTGAAAACAAGTGGCGCGACGGCGGAGGCGTTCACTTAGGCGGAGTGGTGGCGAGCGCAACCGAAGGCACGCCGTGCTCAAGAGCGACATTGGCCACCCGAATCACCGTCTCATAAGGTGTGTAGCGATCGGCTTTGATGATGATGGAACGGCCCTCTTTGCGCGCGAGATCGAGCTGGGACCCGAGTTCATCGATAGAGATTTTTTGATCGCGAAAATAAACTGTCCCTCCGCTGGTGATACTGACGATCTGGTACTTCATCTGTGGCGCCAACATGAATTTCGAGAACGGGACGTTGACTGAAATTCCTGGCTGCAAGACAAAATTGGAACTGAGGAGCAGGAAAAAAATCATTAGAAACACCACGTCGAGCAGTGGGAAGATGATCAACCACCCGAACTGATATTGGGTCGTCCGGACCAATTTCATCCCCGCGCTATTTTTCGCGGCGTAAATCGCGCTGGCCGGCTTCTGCCGTCGGCTGGAAGGAAATAATTCCGCTCTCCGGTTCCGTTTCCGTCAACATCTGCACAATCTCAATCCCGGCGCGCTCCATGTCATGCATCAGCGTGTTCACGCGCGAAGAAAGATAGCTGTAAGCAACGAAGGTGGGCGTTGCGACGACGAGTCCAGCCGCAGTCGTGAGCAAACTTTTGTAAATGCCGCCGGACAATTCCGTCACCGTGGCATAGCCGCCGTTGGACGCGATAACGCCGAAGGCTTCAATCATTCCCGCGACCGTGCCGAGCAAGCCAAGGAGCGGCGCAAGATAGGCCAGAGTGGCGAGCACGCCGAGGAAACGTTCCAGTTTGGGTACTTCAAGTTGACCAGCTTCCTGGACAATTTCGCGCAGTTCCGATCGCGGAAGATCATGCCGGATAATTGCGGCGTGAATCACACGCGCCACCGGTCCAGGCGTCCCGGCGGATTCATGCAAGGCCTCAGCAAAATTGCGGCGTTTGATCAGATTGGCCAGGCCTTTCAAGAACTCGCCCACGTGAATGGTCGCGCGATGCAGATAAAAGAGCCGTTCCGCGATCACGGCAATCGAGATGATGCTGCAAATCAGGATGGGCCACATCAGAAGCCCGCCCTTCTGGAGGTATTCGATCACAAAAGTTCCCCTTAATGCCCTTTCGGGCACGAGGCAAGCGTCTTACCTGCCTTTGGAGCTCTCGTTGGATCGAGCAGTCTCTTGCTCGATGTTGCCGGGCATCGCCCGCAGAGCGGCCGATCCAGCTTTATTTTTCTTCGTCCTCTTGTTTGAAACTTGAGCGTCTTACTTCCGTTTGGCCGGAGAAGGACTCGGGGCCACGGTTTGGCCGAGAAGTTTCCCCGCGCCATCATACGTCGAGTAACCGATCTGATGCCCGGCGGCATCGTAGCGAAAAACGATTTTGCCGATCACGCTCTGGTCTTTGGCGAGATGAGTTTCTTCGATCAAACGATTACTGGCATCGTATTTATTTTGCAGGATAAATCGAAATTGTTCCTTTGGCCCAAAAACTTCTCCACGAAGAAATCGTCCGCTCTCATCCAGATCCCATCGAATTTTTTCGCGCAACTTGCCATCTTTGCCCGTGGTGGTGGTGACGGTTTTGTGAGTGGCCGGATTGGTTTCGTAAACGGTGCGCGAGCCATCGGCGTTGAGGACGACGCTGACGCGAACCTCGCCGTTTTCTTCCTGGGCGACCGCGCAGCGCGGAGCGATTGCGACGCTGAGGAGAAAGGCAAAAACGAGGCGGCGCATGATGTTTTAGTTGGGGCGGGGGAAGGTAGAAGGGAAAGTGGGCGAAGAAAAGGCGAAGCTATGCGTCGAGCGAAAGGGGGATCGGCCGCTCCGTCGGGCAATGCTAGGTATCGCGGCTCCCCCGCCAAATTGATGACATCGAGGTCCGAGCCGGACCGGCGCGACTGCTGGATCTACCCCGAGCTGTGTATGCTGCTGAATTTTTCCGGGTAAAAGCGAAGAAAAAGTATTGACCACAAGGGGCAGTGGTGGTTAAAAGTGGGACGAAGTGGATTAAAGTGGACATTGATCCCGCCGGCCCATGGATAGCATCGCCTCAGCTCAACCCTTTTATGCCGGTGAATTTCGTCACGCCATCGACGAAAAAAATCGCATCACTATCCCCTCACGCTGGCGCCGAAAAAATGCCGAAGAATTTATTCTTCTGCCCGATTCCCAAAATCAGTTTCTCCTCGTCATGTCACCCGAGGAATTCGCCCGCATGAGCGCGGCAGCGGAAGGCAACGCCAGCGTCGCCGCGCGCGAGCGCCGCGTTTTTTTGCGCCAGTTGCATTCTCGCGCCCAGCACGGCCTGGCGGACAAGCAAGGCCGCCTTGTTTTGCCGGAAGAACTTTGCCGCAAGATCGGATTAAAAGGTGAAGTCGCGCTGGTGGGCGGGCGGGGCCGTTTTGAAATTTGGAACGTGACCCGCTGGAAACGCGCCCACGAAGAAGAAACGCCGACCTACCAACACGTCGCTAACGTCATTGGATTGTAACAAAGATGAATGCTTTGCTCTTCGAATGTCCGGTTTGGTTCGCGACCGGCCCGCTCATGTTTGAGGAAGAAGCACAGGACCGGGAAGAATTTATTTATCATCGACCAGTCCTCCTACGCGAAGCGATCGAGCTGCTGGCGCCACGGCCAGGTGCCCTGGTCCTGGATGCGACTTGCGGCGGCGGCGGACACAGCGAAGGGATCTTGAAAACAGGCGCCGATGTCCTCGCGCTCGATCAGGATCCCGATGCAATCGCGGAAGCGACCAATCGCCTGTCAGAATTCGGTAATCGTGTTACTTTGCGGAAGGCAAATTTTCGCCACGCCGATCGTGTGCTCGATGAGCTAAAGGTTGGTAAAATTGGCGGAGCGATTCTCGATCTCGGTGTTTCGTCCCGCCAACTCGAAAATGCCGAACGCGGTTTCAGTTTGATGCGAAACGGTCCGCTCGACATGCGGATGGATCCAGGCTCCGAGAAAACCGCGGATGCGATCATCAACAGTTACAGCGAAGAAGAGTTGACCCGACTTTTTCGCGATCTCGGCGAAGAACCCGCCGCGCGTCGCATCGCCAGTGCGATTGTGAAGCAGCGCAAGGCCGCGCCATTTCGTGAAACACTCCCGTTGGCCCGGGCGATTGAGAAAATTGTTGGCCGGCATGGGCGGCGCCACCCCGCAACTCAGGTTTTCCAGGCCTTGCGCATGGAAGTCAACGACGAGCTAGGCGCGCTCGAGCAGGGGTTACGCGTGGTAACCGATCGTCTCGAAGCCGGAGCGCGGATCGCGGTGATTTCATTTCATTCGCTGGAAGATCGGATGGTGAAAAATTTCTTTCGCGAACGCAGCCGCGAATATTTCGATCGGCCCGAATGGCCGGAACCGCGCCCGAACAAGGAGCGCGATCTTATCATCATTACGGCAAAGCCGGTCGAGCCAAGCGAAAACGAACAGCACTTTAATGCGCGGGCGCGGAGCGCGAAACTGCGCGTTGCCGAAAAACTGAGATGAACCGCTCAAAACAACTCAATCGCCTGGGCGCGGTTTCTCTGGCGCGCTGGATTGTGGTCACCGCTTTGCTGGCGGTGGCAGGACTCTGCTACGTTTATCTCAGCTTGCAGTTACATCGCCTGGGCGATCGCAAGAAATCGCTCGAGACCGAGCTCGCAGGTCTGCGCACACAAAACGATGTCGCGAATGTGCAGATTGCGGCGCTCACTTCGCGTAGCGCACTGCAACGCCGGCTGAAGGAAGGTTACCTCAAGATGGTTCCGATTGCGGAACAAAACATCGTCCGGCTCGCACCGATCCGCCCCGCGCCAGAGGAAAATGCCATTCGCCCGGTGGCAAACGATCAGGTTGGCAGATGAGGTGGAATGGACGGACACGGTGCGCACTGATTTGCATCGCTTTTGTCCTTCTTTTTAGCGCGTTCTCATTTCGTCTCGTTTATCTCCAGCTGGTCAAACACGACGAGTACGCCGGGCTGGCGGCGGAGAAACACGTCTACAAACAACCGATCTATGCCGAACGCGGCGCGATCACCGATGCCAATGGCGAAGTCCTCGCCCACAACGTGCCGGTGGAAATCGTCGTCGCCGACACATCACATTTAAACAAGGAGAAAGTGGCCGAAGCCGTCGCGCTGCTGAGTCGCGACCTGAAAATCGATGCGGACGAGCTGTGGGGAAAACTCGGGAGCGACCGGCATTACATCGTCTTAAAACGGGATGTACCGGAATCAGCAGCCGACGCGCTTCGGGCCAAACTTCGAGAGGAAAATCTGCGCGGCATCTTTTTCGAACACGATGCCACGCGGCTTTATCCCAACGGGTCGATGCTTTGTCATGTCATTGGATTTACCGATTTCGATCACAAGGGGATACAGGGCGTGGAAGCATCGATGGACGAATATTTGCACGGGCAGGACGGCTATCGCTACATCGAACACAATCGCGCTGGCCAGGAGATCGTGCTTTATCGCGGACAGGAACGCGCCTCACGGGATGGTTACCAGGTTCATCTTACCGTCGATCTCAATTTGCAGAATATCGTCGAGAACGAGATCGATGCCGCGGTGCGCGAATACTCGCCGGAAAAAGCCATCATCATTCTTATGCGGCCGCAGACCGGCGAGATTCTGGCGATGGCGAACCGGCCAAACTTTGATCTCAATCAGCGCAGCACCGCCAAGCCCGAGCAAATGAAGAACCGGGCGGTCATCGACATGATGGAGCCAGGCTCCACCTTCAAGGTTGTGGCCGCGGCGGCGGCGTTAAACGAAAAGAAGGTCCGGCCGGACACGACGATTTTTTGCGAGAACGGGGTGTGGAACTATGGCGGCCGAGCGCTGCACGATCATCGCCCGTACGGCGAGCTGAGCGTGCGCGATATTCTGGTGAAATCGAGCAATATCGGTGCGGCCAAACTTGCGATTAGCCTGGGAGATCAGAAGTTTTACGAGTACATCCGACGATTCGGTTTTGGCGAACGAACCGGGGTGGAATTGCCCGGGGAAATCAATGGAATGATTCGCCCGCCGCAAAGTTGGAGTAAGATTTCCATTACGCGAATTCCGATGGGGCACGAAGTGGGGGTGACACCGTTACAGATGACGGTGGCAATGGCGACGATCGCGAACGGCGGGAAGCTCGTGACTCCGCGAATTGTGAAATCGGTTACGACGGCGGATGGCAAGATGGTGAGCGAATTTTCGCCCGCGGTGGTGCGTCAGGTGATCGCACCGGAGACGGCCAGGCAGCTCAGTAACGCCTTGCGCGGAGTCGTCAGTGATCGTGGAACTGCGGCCGCGGCGGCGGTCCCCGGATTCATCATCGCGGGGAAAACCGGCACCGCACAGAAAGTCGATCCTCGCGGCGGCTACCAAAAAGGAAAAGATATCGTTTCCTTCGCCGGTTTTTTGCCGGCGGATCATCCGGAGTTTGTCGGGCTGGTCATGCTGGACGATGCCAAGACCTCGAAACCGGAGCTGAACTACGGTGGGATGGTGGCGGGGCCGATTTTTGCCCGCATCGCGGAGAAGGCCGCGCGGTATCTCGATCTTGCCCCGCAACCCGATTTGATGAAGCCGGCCACTGCGGGCCGCGTTGCTTCAACCAGTGCGCCAGAGCATTGAGTAATCATTTTAATTTTACATGCAGCTCAAAGTTCTCGCCCGGGCCATCACGCCACGTCGGGTCATCGGGTCACTTGATCGCGAAGTGGAAAGCATCGCGTATGACTCGCGGCGAGTGCAGAGCAACACTCTTTTCGTTGCCATCCGCGGTGAGAAAAGCGATGGTCACCAATTCGTCGATCAAGCGATCGAACAGGGAGCGAGTGTGATCGTAGCGGAACGCGAAATTTCGTCGCCGCGCGCGACCTGTTTCGTCGTCGATGATAGCCGATCGGCGCTGGCCGATTTGTCAGCCGCATTTTATGGAATGCCGGCGCACAAATTAAAAATGGCCGCGGTCACCGGCACGAATGGGAAAACGACGACGACATTTCTCATCAAACACATTTGCGAAAAGGCCGGAATGCGCTGTGGACTGCTCGGCACCGTACAATACGAAATCGGCGATCGTATTTTGCCCGCGATCCGAACCACGCCCGAAGCGCTCGACATTCAGGAATTGCTCGCGCAAATCGTCAACGCCGGTGGCCGCGCCGCCGCGATGGAAGTCTCTTCGCACGCGCTAGCCCAGGGACGAACCCGCGGAATCGAATGGGACGTCGCCGTCTTCACCAATCTGACCCAGGACCACCTCGATTTTCATCGCACGATGGAAAATTATTTCGAGGCCAAGGCCAAACTGTTCCATGATCTCGCTTCGCAATCGAAAAAAAAGAAGGCCAGCGCGGTCATTAACATCGACGATCGCTACGGTGAAAAATTGATCGGTCGCCTCGCCGGCAAAATTCCGGTCGTGACTTATGGCCTCGGCATGCACGCGGATTTCCGGGCTTCGAATTATCGGACGGAATTTGCCGGAACCTCCTATCAGCTCGACGCGCAAGGAAGAAGTTATCTGGTGCGTGTTCCGTTAATCGGTCGATTTAACGTGGCCAACTCGATGGCGGCGCTCGCGGCAGCCACCGTCATGGGGGTGAGTCTGCGCAGTGCTATTCTCTCCCTCGCCCGCTCACCCCAAGTGCCGGGACGTCTCGAGCTCGTTCCGGCAAAACGCCAATTCCAAATCTTTGTCGATTACGCGCATACTGATGACGCACTGCGCAATGTCTTGAAAACGTTGCGTGAATTGAAACCGCGCAAACTAATTGTTGTTTTCGGTTGCGGCGGTGATCGTGACCGAAAAAAACGACCGCAGATGGGACGCGTGGCTGACGAACTGGCCGACTACGTCATCATTACTTCGGACAATCCGCGCAAAGAAACCCCGGGCGCAATCATCAGCGAAGTGGAGAAGGGATTTCGCTCCACGCACTACGAAAAAATCGTGGAGCGCGCGGAAGCAATTCGACACGCGGTGGCGATGGCGCAGCCGCGCGATCTCGTTTTAATCGCCGGCAAAGGTCACGAGAAATATCAGGAGTTTGCCGATTACACTATTCCCTTTGACGACCTTCAGGTGGCGCGTCGAGCGCTCGACGATTTGCCGGTGCAATTTTGAATATGACTGACGTCCTAAATTCCGGGAAGCGCAGGCTGCCAGCCTGCAGTTTGCGGCAGGTTGCCGCAAACATTCGACGCGGAAACGTGGGGTCGAGCCTCGTTTCCGTTCGGCGGGCTGCCGAACGGGGCAGGCCGGCAGCCTGCGCTCCCCGGGGTTCTCGTTTCGGGCGCTAAGACCATGGATGCACTTTCACTGCGCCAAATTGCAGAGTTCGGGGGAGCGGAAATGCTGCGTGGAAACGGGGAGACGAGGATTTCGCGCGTCAGCACCGATTCGCGCACAATCAAAACCGGGCAACTTTTCGTGGCCTTGCGGGGCGAAAATTTCGACGCGCATAATTTCCTGGAACAGGTTGCAAAAGCAGGCGCGACCGGGGCGATGGTTTCGGAGGAACCGCCGTCGAATCTGCCGGAAAATTTTGCAATCTTACGCGCCACCGACACGTTGGTTGCCTATCAGAATCTCGCCGCCAATTATCGAAAAACGCTTCCACTAAAAGTGCTCGGTATCACCGGCAGCAACGGTAAAACCTCCACCAAGGATTTTGCTGCCTCGATTCTGGGTCGTGCTTTTCGGGTGACGA
>QHQU01000251.1 GCA_003219925.1 Verrucomicrobiota bacterium | reverse complement strand
CGCGTCTTTCTCGATGTACTTGCGATATTCGTTCAAGGTGGTGGCGCCCACACATTGCAACTCGCCCCGGCTCAAGGCCGGCTTGATGATGTTGCTTGCGTCCATCGCCCCCTCGGCCGAACCGGCCCCGACAATCGTATGCAGCTCGTCGATGAACAGGATTACGTTTTTGCTGCGACGAATTTCATCCATCACCGCTTTGATTCGTTCCTCGAACTGGCCGCGATATTTCGTCCCCGCCACCATTAGCGCCAGATCGAGCGTGATGACTTTTTTGTCGCGCAACAGCTCCGGCACATTGCCGCTCGCAATTTCCTGCGCCAATCCCTCCACGATCGCAGTTTTGCCTACACCAGCTTCACCGAGCAACACCGGATTATTTTTTGTGCGCCGGCAAAGCACCTGGATGACGCGCTCGATTTCGTTTTTCCGGCCAATCACCGGATCGAGCTCATTTTTCTTCGCCAAATCAGTCAGATCGCGCCCGAACGCACGCAAGGCTGGCGTTTTTACATCTTTTTTCCCGCCACTCGCGGTGCCGGCAGCCTCCTCCGCTTCTCCTTCTGGGGGCGTGAAATTTGGATCGAGTTCCTTCAAAATTTCATTGCGGGTCCGCTCGATATCGATCTCGAGGGTTTTCAACACCCGGGCCGCTACGCCCTCACCTTCGCGCAGCAATCCCAGCAAAATGTGTTCGGTCCCGACATAGGAATGATTCAGCGCCTTGGCTTCCTTCCCGGCCAGCGCGAGCACTTTTTTCACCCGCGGCGTGTAAGGAATGTTGCCCACCATTTTTGTTTCCGGCCCGGACCCGACCTGTTTCTCCACTTCCATCCGCACCGTTTCGAGATCGAGTCCCATCTTTTGCAAAACGTTTACCGCTACACCCTGGCCAAGTTTGATCAGGCCGAGCAAAAGGTGCTCGGTGCCGACGTAATTGTGATTGAAGCGATCTGCTTCTTTACGCGCAAGTTGCAGGACCTGCTGGGCGCGCGGGGTGAAATTATTCATGTTTCTCCGGCTCGGAATCACCCGTCTCCGGCTCCCGCGCCACTTTACTAATATCAGGCTTGGGGAATGATTTCAAACGCTCGCGGATAATTTGCGCGCGAAAATGATCGCGCTCTTCCGCATTCAATTTCTGCTGCGTGCTCTTTTGCAAATGGGCGGGCTGCGTTTCGATGAAAAGCTGATCAATGCCCAGACGTTTGTCTTCCGGGAATGCACCCAGGTCGATCCCAAGCTTCACCACTGAAAGCAAGTTAAGCGCTTCTTTCGAGGTCATGGCATGAGCATAAGTGAGCAAGCCGTAGGCCCGGCCGATCTGGTCCCACAATGTATTTGGCCGTTTTTGAATCAAAACCTGACGCGCGTCCTGTTCTTTTTCGATAATGGTCTCGATTACCTTGTTCAAGCGCGAGATGATCTCGTCCTCTTTTTCACCAAGAGTGGTTTGATTCGAAATTTGGAAAAGATTTCCCATCGCTTCCGTGCCTTCGCCATACAATCCGCGCACCGCCAACCCGATCTTGTTCACTGCCTGAATGACCTGATTGATCAGCTCGCTCAGCACCAGCCCGGGCAAATGCAGCATCGCTGAGGCGCGCATTCCCGTTCCTACATTGGTCGGGCAAGCGGTCAGGTATCCGAGCTTCGCGTCGTAGGCAAAATCGAGTTTGCCTTCGAGCGCGCTGTCCACTTTGTCCACCAATTTGAATGCCTGCCGCAGCTGCAAACCGCTCCGGATGGATTGCATCCGCAAATGGTCCTCTTCATTAACCATCACGCTGAGGGTTTGCTTCCGATTCATGATAACAGCGCTGCCTACACTTTTGGCCGCATGTTCGCGACTAATGAGATGGCGTTCCACCAGCACTTGCTTTTCGAGAGCCGACAGGTCCTGGAGCAATTCCGAAAATGGCTCCTGCATTTCGGGCAACTCTTCCACTCGTGGCTTAATCAATTCCAGAATCATCGTGCGCTCCGCTTTTTTTGCCCACCCCGGAAAAGCCCGATTCCGTAGATTACGCGCCAACCGCACCCGGCTGCTGACGACGACCTGATGATGGGGCCCTTCTCCGCGCAACCACTCACCAGTGCTGGCCATTAGGTTCTGGAATTTCATTTCGACCCCGCCAGTTGACTCTCCAACTGTTTGATCTCGTCACGTAACGCCGCTGCTGTTTCGTAATTTTCCTCCTGCACCGCTTTGCGCAGATTTTCCGTCAGCGTTTTCATGCGATCGCTCAACGCTAAAGTCATTTGTGCGCGGGCCGGTAATTTGCCCACGTGTGCGGTGCCCTTGTGCATTGCTTTCAAAAGCGAATTCAATCCTTCGGCAAACGCGACGTAACAACTGCTGCAACCGAGCCGTCCCGTTTTCTTGAAATCGGCCTGGGTGAATCCGCAAACCGGACAGCGGGTGCTCGATCCACCCTTTTCAATTTCTTCCGCCGCGCCGATGCCGAGCAGCAAATCCGCCAGCGCGAAACCGGTCGGGTCCTGCACCCCTTTTTCCTTCGAGCAGCCTTCGCAAAGGTTCACCTTCTGCATTTTCCCGTCCACAATCTGCGTCAGGAAAACCGCCGCATCGTTACATTTGCAAACGTCACACAACATTTTACTTAATTAGACCTTCGCCGAGTGTAAACATTCAACCCCGTAATCTCTGCTTTAGCATCTCGCGCGCCGAATGGCCGTGGGAATCGTCAGGAATAAATCGGCGTGCCGCCTTCACGCGTGATCTCGCGGAAACGGGCGATCATCCGTAAGCTGATCGGCCCTGGTTTTCCCGTCCCGATCACCCGCCCGTCTGCCTTGACCACCGGAATCACTTCCGCCGCCGTGCCGCTGAGAAGGCATTCGTCGGCAATAAAAACGTCATGCCGGCTGATATCGACCTCGGAAATTTTTATTCCCAGCTCCGCCGCGATCTCGAACACGACTGATCGCGTGATTCCGCGCAACGCTCCTGCCGTAATCGGTGGGGTGAAAATTTCGCCGCGTTTGATCACGAAAATATTATCGGCGGTGCATTCCGCGATACATCCCTGGTCGTTTAACATTAACGCCTCATCCGCTTCGGCCAGATTCGCTTCAATCCGTGCCATGACGTTGTTCAAATAATTGAGCGATTTCACTGCCGGATTAAGCGCGCCGGGACCGGTTCGCCGTGTCGCAACCGTCACCACCGTTAAACCATTTTGATACATTTCTTTCGAATAAAGCGCGATGGTCGTCGCGATGATGATCACGCTTGGCCGCTTACATTGCGTCGGATTTAACCCCAGGTTCCCTACACCGCG
>QHQU01000065.1 GCA_003219925.1 Verrucomicrobiota bacterium | reverse complement strand
ATTGTTCCAACTTCTTGGCCAAAATTTGAACATAACCCCAGACGATGGTGAGTGGATTACTCAGATCGTGGACAAATTCAGCGGACGCCTGACCGAGAGACGCGAGTCGTTCTTTTTGCGCGAGCTCGTTGCGAAGTCGCTCGTTCAGTTCGTGCAGTTCGCGTCCGGTCACCTCGCTTTGCCTCTGCAAACGGGTCCGCTCGACGTTCCGGCCGATCACTTCGCGCATTTGCACGGCGTCAAAAGGTTTATTGATGTAATCGTTAGCGCCGAGCCGGAGCGCTTCCTGGGCGGTCTCGAGCGCGCCGAAGCCCGTGAACATTATTACGGAAAGATGGGGATCGATTTCGCGGATTTTGCGCAGGCCATCAATCCCGTTCATTCCGGGCATGCGAATATCCATCACGATTGTATCGGGGCGCTTTTCCTGTAAGAGCTGTAAGCCGGTCTCGACGTTTTCCGCAGTGTGGACCTGATAGCTCGGCTTGAGCAGCATGCGCAGGCTTTCGCGTGGCCCGATTTCATCATCGATAATCAGGACCTTGGCGGGATCAGGCGATGCAGAGATGTGCACTATGAGCGGATTAGAGCTTGGGCCGTGCCGTGTTCCATGTGAATTATCGGGCTAAAAGAGCTGCGGGACTTGGCCGAGGGTGAAACAAAAATGAGCGGCATGCAAGATCGATCTTGTGAATAAGTGAAAATTTGTGAATAAGTTCGCTGGGCAGGGTGGATGGAAAATATAATGACTGCATTTAGTGGGGACATTAGAATTTGGCTTTTTGATGGACGCCGGAGGCTCGCCCGTTTTTAACCGTAAGCTTGTTCAAAAATCGCCTCAGGTCGAACGAGGGGATTTCTCCTCTGCGGAGTCGCATCATGGTTAAGCGAAACCGCGTCGTTATTACCGGGATGGGAGTGCTGGCGCCGAACGGAATCGGGCTGGCAGCTTTCTGGGATTCTTTGCTCAACGGGCCTAGCGGCATTGGACCGATCACTCTTTTTGATGCCAGCAATTTGAAAAGCCAAATCGCCGGGGAAGTGAAGAATTTTAATCCATCTGAATATATCGAACCGGAACTCAAGCCGAAGCGAATGGCACGTCACACGCAGTTCGCCTATGCCGCGACGATGATGGCGCTCAAAGACGCGGGCTTGGAGATTAATGACGCAGATTTACCGAGCCCCACTCCGGTTGTCGTTGGAGTGAGCACCAGTGCGATGGACATTATCGAACGCTCAATTAGCGATTTCGACCGGCACGGTTTTCACGGTATGTCGCCAACGGCCATTTCTGCATTGAAGCCGCAGGCAGCTGCCAATGTCATTGCCGATCGAATCGGCGTGCGTGCGCATGCGGCGACAGTGTCTTCGGCCTGTCCATCTGGCTTGGATGCTGTTGCCAGCGCAGCCATGACAATTCGCACGGGAGAAGCAGAACTGGCCATCGCCGGCGGGACGGATGCGCCCATAACTCCTCATACGGTGGCAGCTTTTGTAGCCAGCGGTCTAACGGTCCCCCACAATGGGAGTCCGGAAAGCGCAAGTAAACCATTCGATTTAAACCGGGAATCCGGGGTCCTGGCAGAAGGTGCCGGAATGTTCGTGCTTGAAAATCTCGAACGGGCGGAAGCACGAGGAGCACGTATTTACCTCGAACTAACTGGTTATGCCGCCCAACGCGATCTTGAGCCGGCTCAGTATGGATCCGGACTGCGCAGCTCAATGGAGCTGGCATTGGCAAACGCGGGCTGCGAAAAGAGCCAAATCGATTACATATCGGCCTATGGACCTGGAGATCCGATATTAGACGCAGCCGAGATTCGATTTATCAAAGAGGTGTTTGGCCGCCACGCCTATTCCATTCCGATTAGCTCCATCAAAGGCGTCACAGGGAATCCGCTGGCCGCGGCAGGGCCACTCCAAATTGCAGCCTGTGCCCTGACGATCCGTGATCAACTAATCCCTCCCACGGCAAATTATCAGACCGCCGATCCTGATTGCGATCTCGATGTTGTTCCGCTGCGCGCGCGCAAAGCCAGAGTCCACCAGGCGCTTTTGAATGTGCGCGGTCTCGGGGGGAGTGCCAGCTCGCTGGTGATGCATCGAGTGTTTTGCTAATGAACAGGCAAGAGGTCCCGATTCTTGGGGCGTTAGTGATCCAGGCTGCGGTGGGGTTCGCTGTTTTCGTCACCAATCGCCATCGCAAGGCGACCCAAAGTTTCCTCATCCTGTCGATCGCCATGATTTGCTGGCTGGCAAGTCTCTACTTTGGTTCGACCAGCCACGATCTGACAATTGTTGCCACAAACATGCGAGTAGCATTTGCTGCCGCAGTCCTGATTTTATTAGCGTTAAACTTCCTCCGGCTTTCGACGGTCAAGCCGGACGCGACCTGGCGAGATCTCATTCGTCACTCCTGTGGATGGATCATCCTGGCGCTCGCCACAATCATTTTCTGTCAGTCAGATCTTCTGGTGAGGGGAGCACGCTTCCCAAATCAACCCGGAGCCGCCCCGCAGCCGATCTATGACTGGGGCGTCTATCTTTATGCTTACTTTTTCACAGGTGCCTTGGTTGTTCTTCTTGTCGCTTCTCTGCGCGATCTTAGGAATAGCTCCGGTAGGATTCGATCGGAACTCGGTTATTTTTTACTCGGCTCTACCTCCATCCTGGTTCTTACTCTCGGCGCCTATCAGATATTACGGTTCTTCGTTCCACCCTCTCAGTTGTTTTGGTTTGCGCCACTTCGAGCCGTACTATTCACACTGATCATCGCCTACGGGATTTCCACGCGGAAGATCATGGACGTCGGTCTTTTTCTGCGGCGCGCGCTATCTTATGGAGTTCTCACCACCTACTTGCTCGCCCTTTACGGAGCGGTTTGGTGGCTGGTAGTCCAGGTAACAGCCTCTCTTTTTTATTCAGCTGATCACACTTTTGCTCACATTGCCGCGGCTTTGGTCTGCACTTTCGCCATGGCGCCGGCGCGTGGGTTCTCTCAATCGCTAGCCGACCGTCTTTTTGTCGGTGGCCGTGGAATCGATTTTCGTGCTACTGTTAGCAAGGCTGCCGTCATCCTGGAATCGGTAACTACTTTGCCGGATTTGTTGCGTAGGTTCGCGACTACGATCGGGGAAGCGGTTGGCACTGATAGCGTAACGATTTACGTGGCGCAGCGTAAAGTTTTTCGAAAGAGCTATCCGAGTTCACCTGGGACGGTTGATCAATTCAAGGAGGAGGAGCCGTTGGTGCAATGGTTGGCCACTCATCACGAACCGCTCATCCTCGAAGAGCTTCATCGGGTCCGTGCCACCGTGACCACCTTTGCCATTCGCCGCCAGCTCGAAGCAGCCGGCGCTGCGGCCGCGGTTGGGGTTCTCTCACGGGAACAACTCATTGGCATCATGCTTCTCGGACCAAGGCTCTCCGGCCGCATTTATGGAAGTACCGAGCAGAGCGCGCTTCAGGTGTTATGCGGTCAACTTGCTGTCGCAATTGAAAACGCCGTGCTGTTCACCGAAGTCCAGAACGCCCGCATCTACAATGAAATATTACTTCAGAATTTAACTACCGGAGTAGTAGCGGCCGATGCCGATGGCCATATTACGGTATTCAACCAGGAAGCGGCGCAGATAGCCGGCTTAAATAGCAACGGAGGAGAACGAACGGTTGACGATCTGCCGGCACCATTGCGCGATATCATTCGGACTACTTTGACTTCGGGTGAGCGCCAGGAAGATCGTGAAGTTGAATTGCGCGCTGCGACCGGAAGCACATTTGCTCGCGCCAGCAGCGCAACCTTTCGTGGTCAGGGGGGCGAACTCCTGGGCGCGCTAATGGTGGTGACCGATATCACTGCAGTGAAACGGCTCGAGTTGCAAATTCGTCGCAGCGATCGCCTCGCCAGCCTCGGGACGCTCTCAGCCGGAATGGCACACGAGATTAAGAACCCGCTGGTTTCGATCAAGACTTTCGCTCAGCTCCTTCCGGAGCGCTACCACGAGTCTGATTTCCGCGAAACCTTTTCCAGCCTGATCGTGCACGAGATTGACCGGATCGACTCGCTGGTCAATCAGTTGCTTCGGTTCGCACGCCCGGCAAAACCATTGCTCCGGCCAATGCACGTGCACGAAGTACTGGAGAAAACGCTCCAACTCGTTCAACATCGGTTGTATCAAAAGGAGATCAAACTCAACCGGACGTTGGAGGCAAGCCTTGATACCATCCGGGCTGATTCAGATCAAATGGAGCAGGTCTTTCTGAATTTTTTCCTTAATGCCATGGATGCGATGAAACGCGGCGGCGAGCTCACGGTGGAGACCGAAATCCGGACCGGTGATTCTCTCGTGACACATCTTTTGCCGGAGTCGGAGAACCGACACGAAGCGCTCTGCATTTCCATTCGCGATACCGGTGAGGGGATAAAAAAGGAAGATATTGCCCGGGTGTTCGATCCGTTTTTCACGACAAAGGATTTCGGAACCGGTCTCGGCCTTTCTGTGGTACACGGAATAATTGAGGAACATGGTGGACAGATCGAAGTTGAAAGTGAGGTAGCGAAGGGAACTGCCTTTCACATTTTTCTGCCGCTGGTGCGTTTTGATCAGGAAGTGGTGGCCGCATGAGGATCGCTTCCATTTGCATTCTTTACACCCAGGACGGTGACCTGGCACGGCGGGTCAAAGCTTTTCTTCGAACCATGGCACTGGTCCGCCACGTTACTGACCCCAACCGGATGGAAGCCGCGCTGCAACAGAATTCGCCGGCGGTGATTTTAATGGATCTGCGAGCTAAAGAATGCCGCGACTTGCTCGAGCAGTTAGAACAGGATTGGTCGGAATCGCTCGTCATCGCTCTGGGCGCCCTTCGCTCCGAGCCACTGCGCGAGGCCGAGCAATCCGGCATTTATGCGGCGGAGGATTTGCAACTCGATCGTCACCGTTTTCAAACTCTCGTTGGACGCGCCTTCGATCATTTAGAAATCATGCAGGAGAACCGCGATCTGCGCGAACAATCCCATTATGGTCCTCCCGCGGAACAGCCCCGCCGGAGCGAACCGGTGCTGGAGCGTGCGCACGCGCCGTCCCTGCCGCTGCTGCGTTTTCCTCGTGTCTTTCGGCGCCTCGATAATGTCGAAGGATTGCTCGCCAGCATCGTTGAAGGAGTGGCGGACGCTGCTGGCGTGACCCGCGTTGGCATTTTTTCGCGTATTCGTCAGGGGGATCGCTATCGCCTGCGTGCGGGTCTGCGTTGTCTGCCGGAAACTAACGAGATCGAGTACCACGAGCGCGATCCACTGGTCCGCTGGTTTGAATTACATGGGCACCTCGTTTCTCGGGCCAACCTCGCGCATATTGCCGCGCAAAATCAGCGGCCACTTTTGCGTCGGGCCCTCGATAGTTTTGGCGCCGAAGTGATGGTCCCTCTTTACGCGCGCGGGGAAATCATCGGCTGGCTGTTTTTCGGCCACCGCATCACCGGGTTACCATTTGATTACGGCGATCTCGAAGGCCTGATGATCCTGGCCGAGCATGTTTCCACCGTTCTCGAAAACGCGCTTCTCTACGAAGAGGTCACGCTGCAAAAAACCCTGGCGGAAACGCTCCTGAAATCGATCCCGCCGGGCATCGTCGCCATCGACGAGGACGGTATCGTTCGCTGGTTTAATCCCCCCGCCGAACCAATCCTCGGGCTCAAAGCTACTGAAGTTCTCAACCGTCCCGTTGAAGCCGTCGGCCGAAAGCTGGCCGCCATGTTGCGGGAAACTCTAGAGGCAAAGGCGAACCTTCCGCCGCGACAGTGGATCGAACCGAACACCCGCCGCTCCCTCTCGGTCGAATCCCGGCGACTGCTCGACCATCACACCCCCCTCGGTGCCGTCGCAGTCATTCACGATTTGACCGCGGAAGAAAATTTGCGGCAAAAGCAAGACCTGGTCGATCGCGCCGCTTTTTGGACCGACTTAGCCGCGAGCATGTCGCACGAAATTCGCAACCCACTCGTCGCGATTAAGACTTTCGCGCAACTTTTGCCTGAGCGATTCGATGATCCCGAGTTCCGGAAAAATTTCAATCAGATCGTTGTTCAGGAAATCGATCGCCTCGACAAGATTATCACCCAGATCAACGCGTTTGCTCATCCGGCGGAATTGAAGATGAGGCCGCTGGATATTCGCACGCCGGTAAAGCGTGGGCTTGAGCTTGCGCGCAGCAAATTTCGGGTCAACGGCGACGTGGCGGTGGAGACAGAATTGCCCGCCAATCTACCAAAGATTCTTGGCGACGAAGGGGCGCTGGCCGAAGCGGTGGCACATTTGGTCGCGAATGCGGCCGAAGCAGTCACCGAACAGAAAAAACCGAAGATTACACTTTCGGCCAAGCCGATTCACGAAGGTGGCCGCGCCAATGCGGTGCTCGTGACGGTGCAGGACAACGGACATGGGATTGCGCCGGAAATGCGCGGGAAGGTTTTCTCTCCTTTCTGTACAACAAAAGCGCGCGGCATGGGATTGGGTCTGCCGATCGTCAAACGAACCGTGTTCGATCACAACGGTCGCGTTGACATCGATACCAGCGCGAGCGGAACTGCCGTTAGCATTGCGCTGCCCGCGACTGCGAACGGCGGCTAGCAGCGGAGGGCGTCGCGCCGTCCGCGCTCAATATTTGGGACACGACGGCGTATCCCTCGATTCTTTGTCTGACCTTCCCTCTCCCTTTCTCAAGGCTCTGCCATTATGTTCGCTTGAATAGCGCTCGCCCGACTCTTTATTGAGCCTTCCATGAAGAAAGCACTCGAGGAAGATTCGATCGCAGAACTGAAGGCAAAGTTGAGAGGCCCAGTGATTGAGCCGGACGACCCGGATTACGATGATGCTCGCAAAGTCTATAATGCGATGATCGACAAGAAGCCGCGCTTAATTGCGCGCTGCGCCGACGTGGCGGATGTGATCAGCTCAGTAAACTTTGCCAGAAAACATGGGCTGCTTCTTGCCATCCGTAGCGGAGGACATAACGGTGGTGGACTTGGAATTTGCGATGATGGATTAGTGATTGATCTCGGGTCGATCAAATATACCCGGGTCGATCCGGCGGCGCGCACGGCGACTGTAGGCGGCGGATGCACCTGGGGCGATGTCGATCATGCAACGCATGCGTTCGGCTTGGCCACTCCCAGCGGAATTATTTCGACGACCGGTGTCGGTGGCTTAACTCTCGGTGGAGGAATTGGACATCTGACCCGCAAATGCGGACTCACCATCGACAACCTGATCTCAGCCGATTTGGTCCTGGCTGATGGAAGTTTTGTCAAAGCGAATGCGGATGAGAACTCTGATTTGTTCTGGGCCATTCGCGGCGGCGGCGGAAACTTCGGGATAATAACTTCGTTTACTTTCAAGTTGCATCCAATCGATACCGTTTACGGCGGGCCGATGCTGTACGAGCTAAGCGAAACAGCTGAAGTGATGAAATGGTATCGCGATCTAATTACGAGGGCGCCCGACGATCTCAATGGTTGGTTCGCTTTTCTGACGGTGCCGCCGGCAGCTCCCTTCCCGGAGCATCTTCATCTGAAAAAGATGTGCGGCGTTATCTGGACATGGACAGGAGGTTTACCGCAGGGCGAAGAAACATTTAAGCCGATTCGGGCTTTTAAGAAGGCCGCACTCGATTTTGTCGGGCCGCTGCCGCAGCCTGCGTTGCAAAGCATGTTCGACGCAATTTACCCGCCGGGTTTGCAGTGGTACTGGCGCGCGGACTTTGTCAGGAAACTGAGCGACGAAGCGATTGCCGAACACATTAAATTTGCCAACGCGCTGCCATCAATGCATTCCACCATGCATCTTTATCCAATCAATGGGGCGGCCGGGCGCGTCGGCAAGAACGAAACGGCCTGGAATTACCGCGATGCAACCTGGACCCAAGTCATGGTCGGGGTTGATCCCGATCCGGCCAACAACGACAAGACTATTTCCTGGACCAAAAGCTATTGGGACGCGCTCCATCCATACTCTGCGGGCGGAGCTTACGTGAACTTTATGATGGATGAAGGAGAAGAACGGGTGAAAGCGACCTATGGAGATAACTATCAGCGATTAGTTGAGATTAAGAATAAATATGATCCCGATAATCTTTTTCGGGTGAACCAAAACATTAAACCGAGCAAGGGCCGCCCTGTTGTTGCTACCTAGAACCCGTTTCCTAATTGATCTTTCGTCCTGTAGCCATGGCGCTCTGTCGCCGTGCCGCAGAAGCATCTTGTTGGAGAAGGGCCCTCAGCCTAACCTTCTCTCCCCGGGCAGAAGGAACTACCTCTCCCTTAGGGAGAGGGTTGGGGTGAGGGAAAATCTGTGATAAAGGACGTCTTATTGTGGTTAGGAACTAGACGGCCGCCTCAGATTAAAAAGAACAGATGAATGCGGAGGAACTAAGGTTTTTGCAAGCGCCGGTGAAGGAGCGATATCGCCAGCAGCCAGAGACCGCGCTAGTCACCCTCCGGGCCGAAGGACGGCTTGGTGAAGGTGTTACCTGCAAGATAGAAACCGGAAAAGCGCCGGTCGAAGCCGGGCTCCATCCCGCTACTGGTGGCGACGGTCGCAGCGCATGCTCGGGCGACATGTTGCTCGAAGCATTGGTCGGATGCGCCGGTGTTACTTTGAACGCGGTCGCTACCGCGCTCGGAATTCGGTTACGGGATGCAACAGTGCGTGCCGAAGGCGACCTCGACTTTCGCGGCACCCTGGGAGTGTCCAGGGAAGTGCCGGTCGGTTTTCAGCAAATACGATTGCAGTTCGATCTCGACAGCGATGCGAGCGAAGAGCAACTGGCTACCCTGCTTCGCCTGACCGAACGGTACTGCGTTGTCTACCAAACTTTGAGCCGTCCGGCCAAGATCGACGTTGAGTATCGGCTTAGGTCAGGATAGGTTGCCGCCGCTCCGAGCTATCCTATGCCAACATACATGGACATTCACGAGATTCAGGGAGGGATTACCGCCGAAGAAGTGGCCAAGGCGCACGCCCACGATGTCGCCGTCGAGGGGAAATACGGCGTTCATTATCACAGGTACTGGGTGAATGAGAGTGCCGGCAAAATTTTTTGCCTCTGCGAGGCACCGACTGCTGAAGCCGCCATGCAAGTCCATCGCGAAGCCCACGGCCAGGTCGCGGAAAAAATTATTCAAGTTGAGCCTGAGGTTGCCGATTTGTTTCTCGGCGGGAGCGAAGTAAATGCGGCAGGCGCAGCTCTGCTGCCGGGTGGCGCCGCCGACGCGCGCGACCCCGGAATCCGAACTGTTTTATTTACCGACATCGTTAACTCGACCTCGCTGACGCAGAAATTAGGCGACGAGATGGCGATGGAATTTCTACGCGTCCACGACTGCATCGTGCGGGACGCTTTAGTGGCGGCGAAGGGCCGTGAAGTCAAGCATACTGGCGATGGCATCATGGCCTCTTTTGTTTCGGCCGCAGCCGCGGTCCGTTGTGCAATGCAAATCCAGCGAGAGCTGGCTCGGCGTGAGCGAGAGGAGCAGGACCATCACATCAAAGTTCGAATTGGCGGCGCGGCCGGGGAACCGGTCGAACAAAACAACGATATTTTTGGAACGACTGTGCAACTGGCGGCGCGGCTTTGTTCTCACGCCGAACCCGACCAAATCCTGGTATCGACTGCGGTAGCGGAACTATGTATCGGGAAGGGCTTATCATTTCGTCCTCTGGGCGAAGTCGCGCTCAAAGGCTTTGATCGGCCGGTTCAGGTTCACGCCGTCGAATGCGGTCAATGACGTCAATGACGTCGGTTTCGTGTTGACGAGCTGCTTTGTCTACTTCTGGTTAGTTGCGTCAATTTAGTCAGGCAGAACGACCTGCGTTTTCTCTGTAACAACGAGCGCAATTCCGCCGAGAACGGCAATGGATGCGAGGAGAAAACGCAGGGTGATCGACTCGCCAAGAAATAAAATGCCACCGGCGGCGGCGAGAACCGGCACGCTCAGTTGCACCGTAGCGGCACTGGCAGCTTTTAATCCTGGCAAAGCGCTGTACCAGATCACATAGCCAACTCCGGAAGCAATTGCCCCCGAGAGTACCGCATAGCCGAGGCCGGCGCGGTCGAGCCTGGCCCAGGGCAACAGGGCGATGCTCAAGATCGAAACAAAGACCACGGCTCGCCAGAAATTACCTGCCGTCGTGGTCACGGGATCGCCTGCTCCTTTGCCCCGCAGCGAATAGAATCCCCATGCGATTCCAGCACATAACATTAATAGCGCGCCGTTGATTGGCGGAGCCGAGAGGCCGGGGAATAGCAACGCGACGAGTCCACCGACGGCCAGCGCAAGACCCAGCCATTGTCGCGTCTGCAACCGCTCTCCCCGGCTCAGTCCCCAGATGATCATGGTGGCTTGGACCGCGCCGAATAGAAGCAGCGCGCCGGTGCTGGCGGAGAGAGAGATGTAGGCAAATGAAAAAGCAGCGGCATAAGCAAACAGCGCAAGCGCCGACGCCCAGTTCCCTGCCTTGGGTCGGGTTCCTTTGCGTAGCATCACCACAAGCCAAAGCACCACGGCGCCAGACAAAATGCGGATGAAAGTAAAACTAGCCGCGTCAATCGTAGTTCGTTTCAGCGCCTGCCGGCAAAGAAGGGAATTACCCGCGAACGCTGTCATCGCGAGCAAAGTGAGGACGAAAACTCGCATTTCGACTTACTTTGGATAGTCGGACGCGAAGACGAAACTTTATTCCGTATCTGTGTCCTTGAGGCTCCAGCGAAAGTCGAAGGCGGTTGGAATTTTCTTTGCGCTCTTCGGGGGTTGAAAATTGCATCGCTGGAATCACGGGCAAAATGCCCGTTGCCCCACAGCCAGCAGGCTGTGCCACAACCTGATCGAATAGAATCGGCACATGCTGTGCTGCAGGATGCCGGAGTAATGAGCCGGCCCTTCGTTCTTCTCGCCATCGCGGGCGCCCTTGTCGTGCCCGCGGTTTATTCAATAACCCGGCCTGATCCAGAAGCGAAAGCCAAGGCCGATGGCTTGCAGACGCTCGTGTCCGAGGCCTATCGGCTGGATAAGATTTATCGCTCGATGGAAGGTCCATGGTCGATTCAGAGTGGGATCCATCTCGCGGCGGGCGCGAAATCTGGAGTGCAGTGGGTTACCGGGTTGGAGACCGAAGTCGTCGATGCCGCGGTTCAGAAGCCGATTTCCCAGGAGTTTTTCTGTCATTCCAATCTCACCTTCGCCGAGCATGGCAGAACCCCTCTTCAGTACAATCAACAATTGGGCGGAAAGACCCACCTCGACTGGCGCCTGTTTACCCTGGTACCGGGCCGGTCCTCGATCGAGCTTCCGCCAGGCTTTGGCGTGCCAATTCCTGCCGACGCCGCACTGGATTACGTGACGATGTCTTTAAATCTGAACGAAAGAGATCAGGTAGTGAACGTTCGCATGCGGACAAAGGTGCACACGATAGCGGCCGATCAGCCCGGCGCACCCACGAAAGCGCTTTTCCGCCGCGCCCTCTACGTTCTGCAGCCTCACGGTGTTTCGGCAAAGATGGGACCTGCATGTATGGCGAAAGCAGGAATGCACATGGGAGCTGGATGCGCAGAATTGTCGAAAGTGAACATGTCAGGGGAAGTAAGTACGAACAAACCCGGCGATGGCCTGATGAACCATTGGATCGTCCCTCCAGGCCACCACATCTACACGACGGAGATTACGCCGCAGTTGAATCTCCCTTTCGACACGACGATTCATTATGCAACGATGCACGTTCATCCATTCGCGAGAGGAATGGAATTGCGTGATCTGACGACGGGGACCACCATCTTTCGGTTGAATTCGCGGGACTGGCCGGACCGGGTTGGCGTTGCCTACGTCGAAGAGTTCAAGTCGATCGAAGGGATTCCGATTCAACGCCATCATCGCTACGAGCTTTCGGCAGAGTACGATAACCCTTTGGATAGCGAAACGGATGCTATGGCGATCCTTTACCTTTATTTTCTGGAAAAGGATCTAATGTAATTCGGCTTAGGCCGCGTTCGCTCCACCTACTATAGTGAGTCGATTGCTGTGACGTCGACCGTGAAGAATTGCTTTTCGCTTTTGCTTTCCCGTTTTAGTTTTGGGGCATGATTGTGACGACGGCTCAGCTTTACAAGGTCCCGACGGCAAGTTCGTCGTGGGCGCAGTGCAACCAATACCTTGGTTAAACTAACTACCACCGAGAATTAAGGAGACATCATGAAATCTATCGCCGTTAACGCAGAACAATTGCAAAAAGTTAAGACCAGTCCCGGTTTCATTGCGGCGCTGGATCAAAGCGGCGGCAGCACGCCGAAAGCCCTGCGTCTTTACGGAGTTCAAGAGAATACATGGTCCAGCGACGAGGAGATGTTCGCTATCGTCCATCAGATGCGGACCCGCATCATCACTAGTCCCGCCTTCAACGGGGACCGGATTATCGGCGCCATCCTGTTCGAGAACACAATGGACAGGGAAATCGAAGGGCAGCCCACCGCGGACTATCTTTGGACCGTGAAACGGGTCGTGCCGTTTCTGAAAGTGGACCAAGGCCTTGCCGCCGAGGAAGACGGGGTCCAGCTGATGAAGCCCATGCCGATGCTGGCCGCGCTCCTCGACAAAGCCAGGGCCAAGCGGATCTTCGGAACCAAAATGCGCTCATTTATCAAACGAGCCGACGAAGCAGGTACCAAGAACATCGTGATCCAGCAGTTCGAAATCGCTCAGCAGATTATCTCCGCGAACCTCGTCCCCATCATCGAGCCGGAGATTGATATTCACTGCCCCGAAAAGGGAAAGGCGGAGCAATTACTCAAAGCAGCCATCCTCGAGAAAGTCAACCAATTGCCAGATGGTCAATTCATCATGCTCAAGCTTACGCTGCCGGAGCAGGACAACTTCTACGCCGAGTTTGTCAAACATCCCAGGGTTCTGAGGGTGGTTGCGCTCTCCGGCGGCTATTCACGGGAAGAAGCAAACAATCGTCTGCGCAAAAATCATGGCGTGGTCGCCAGCTTTTCCCGCGCGCTGGTTGAAGGCCTGACGGCTCAGCAATCTGACGCTGAGTTTAATGCTATGCTCGATAAATCCATTCAATGCATTTTCGACGCATCGAATAGCTAAGCGGGGTTTATCCGCAGGTGGTGACGTGGACAAGTTACTTAACCCTCATCGCCCTACAATTCTTGGACCTTGCATGATACGGACCTCCAGCCTGTAATTGCGCTCAAATGTGACGAAATAGGCTTTTTGTCATGTCGAGCGAAGTCGAGACATCTCTAGCTTTATAAGGATCTATTTCGAGATTCCTCGACTTTGCTCGGAATGACAAAAAGCGATTGCCGGGGCGCCACCTTTCTTCGGCAACGTGCCTGGCTTCCAGTAGGCGCTTGGCACAAGCGCCTCCGTAATCTAGAAAGAGAACGTGACGCTCACTCTGGAACAGATTGCGAAATTATCCGGCGGAAAACTCGAAGGCGATCCGGAAACGAAAATCACCGGCGCAGCTTCTTTGGCAGAGGCGACCGTCCACGAGGTCTCCTTTTTCAATAATCCACGTTACCTCGCGCAACTGCGAAATACGCGCGCCGCAGCCGTGATTGTGCCGGGTGATTTTTCCGAACAAATCGAAGCAGCAGTCATTCGGACCCCAGACCCGGCAAAAGCATTCGGGCAGGTGGTCACCAAGTTCGCGCCGCCCCCGATAAAATTCGCGCCGGGCATTCATCCCAGCGCAGTCATTCACCCGCGGGCGAAATTGGGCGATCACATCTCAATTCAACCGTTGGTGGTAATCGAAGCCGGCGCGCGAATTGGATCACGTACCGTCATCGGCGCCGGGAGTTACATCGGGCACGATGTCGTCATCGGTGACGGTTGCATGATTTATCCGAGAGTAACAATCCGGGAGCGCTGCCGTCTCGGGGCGCGAGTGATTTTGCACAGCGGCGCCGTGATTGGGGCAGACGGATTCGGGTTCGAAATGACGGCGGAGGGGCAGCAGAAAGTGCCACAGATTGGGATTGTTCAAATCGACGATGATGTGGAGATCGGCGCGAACACGACGATCGATCGAGCGCGTTTTGGCCGCACCTGGATTCAGGCCGGCGCGAAGATTGATAATCTGGTGCAGGTAGCCCACAACGTCGTAATCGGAAAAGATACCGTGATTGCCGCGCAAACGGGGATCGCGGGGAGCGTGCGCATCGGCAAGAGAGTGATGATCGGGGGGCAAGCCGGAATCATTGGGCATATCGAAATTGCTGATGGCACGATGATCGGTGCGCAGACTGGGGTTTCGAAGAATCTCAACGGAGGAGTTTGGTGGGCGACCCCATCCGTGCCGCTGAAAGAAGCGAAAGTGCAGTTGGCCTGGGTGCGGCGATTAGGAGAGTTTTTCGAGCGAGTAAGAAAAATAGAAGCGAAGTTGAAGGACTAAGCGAGAAGCCGGTAACAGGGAGCGTTGGGGAGCTGCACAATTGCGTCCTTCAGGCTTCATCATTGTTGAGGAGCAAGGGCTTGAACTGTAGAACCTTGCGCTGCAATTGGGTTGCAGAAAAGCTGGCAAGGTTGCTGCTATTGTAAATATTGAATTTATAGAAAATGCAGAACACCCAGCCCGACACTGAATTCCTCCTCGTCGATGATGATCCGAGCATTTCGGAATTCCTCGCCACCTACCTGTCCAGGCGCGGACATCCCTCTAATGCTACTATGGAAGCGGAGAAAGCTCTCGATTGGCTCAGCGAAAAGCGATGCGAAGTGGTAGTTGTCGACCTCAATTTGCCGAACACTAACGGAACATCGTTGGTCGCATCTCTCCGGGCCATCGATTCCAGACTGCCGATCGTGGTTTTCACCGAGAACGGTTGTAATGAGGCGCAAGTGCGAGCGGCAATGCGTGCCGGTGCGAACGGATACGTGAGTAAAAATTTGCCGATGGAACAGCTGTATTGCGTCCTCGCACGAGTATTAGCAGCCGCGCGCTACAACGCACGGCGCGTTCGACTGCAGCGGGAATTATTGGGCGCAGCTTAGTTCGGCACCGCTTCGTCAATCAGCGCGCGCAAGTTCTCGATTGAGATACATTCTGCCCCGCACGCGTTGGCCGTTTCCCGCTCCAGTAAATCAGAAGTTGCGACTGTGAGATCAAATTTTTCAGCGTATTTGCTGGCCAACCGTTCAATAATCGCGTCTGCGGTTTGGCCCGCCCGTGAATAAAAAATTTGCACGCTGTGCGGCTCGGATTGCTCGGTAGCGGAAGTGCCTTTGCCATCAAAAACTACGACGACGCGAACGCCTGTGTAGTCCTGGTAATCCCGGAGTTTTTTGACGAGGGCATCGCGTGCGAGTGAGGAGCGACGGGCGTGCAGTTGTTGCATTTCTGGCCAACCGAAGATCGCGCTGTGGCCATCGACAATGAGATAGCGTGCGCGCACGGAAGGCTTATTCCGTGGCAACTGGCGATGGTGAGGCCGCGGATTTCTTTGGTTTGGCGCGTGTCGGCTCGCGCCGCATCGATTTTTGCTTGGCTCGTTTGCGCTCGAGATAAGCTTTACGACGTTTTCTTTTGGCGCGTCTGCGAAGTTGTTGACCCATGCGTACCATCTATAGGGCGGGCGGAACAGGCGCGCAAGAATTGGGCACTGCCCCAATTTGCCGAAGCTCGGATCTCCGGCGCGGCAGAAAGGGTTTTAAGCCTTTCCTGCGGCCATAAAGCGCCGCTGGCGAAATCTCAAGCCGGGAGCCTTTCGCACTGAATCCGCGCAAGATCGAATGTCCCAATAATCCTGTAAATTTCGCATTTCCGTATTGCTAATTCGGCCTTTCTTCGTGTAAAAAGTTCTTCCCGTAAATCCGCCCCGTGAATTCTCCAAAGCCGCTCCTCGCCATTTCGGTATCGCTGTTGCTCATTTCAGCCGTGTTCGGCGTTTTGAATGGTGGCAAAGCCAAGGCTTTGCGAACCGACGTGGCGGCGGCTAAAAATCAGCGCGAAACGGCCGAGCGCCGCCGTCAGACTGCGGAAAAAGGTATCAGGGACCGGGAAACGAAGGTTGCCGGCGAACGGGCGAAGGTTAGTGAAAACGAGACCCGGATAGCCAGCGCGGAAGCGGAACTGGTGAAGACACAAACCGAGAAATCGGATTTGCAAGGCAAGCTGCAGGCGAACGAAGCCCAAATCGCGGAGTTACAGAAACATATCGACGAGATGAACAAGAATTCGGCAAATCCAAATCCTGGTGCGCCCTCGGTAGCAGAGCTACAGGCCCAGCTTGATGATGCGCGGAAACAATTGGAGGGCGCAGAACACGAGAAAACCTTCATCGCCGAACGACTGGGGCCGACGCGTGAACAATCGCGCGCTCCGGAAGTGATGGTCCAGCGCCGCGAGCCGAGTTTTCATCCTTCCGTCCGCGGAACCGTGCTGGCGGTGAATCAGGCCTACAATTTCGTCGTGCTCAATCTGGGCAATCGCCAGGGGTTAGAGCCTAATGCCGAAATGTTGGTGCTGCGCGAGACCACCATTATTGGAAAAATTCGCATTTCGTCGGTTGAACCGGCGACAGCTATCGGTGATATTCTTGGAAACAGCCTGGCGCGTGGCGTCCAGGTGCAACCAGGTGATACCGTCATTTATGCTGGCTCGAATTCCTAAACGAACAATCTCCGCTTTATTGTTATTGGCAGGTTGCATGGCCTTTGCCGCCTGCGCGACGCAGAAACCGCAACTGGCGCTGGTCGATGATCCTGATGCCAAAAAAGAATCCCAGATTCCTTGGAACAAACAGGAGAAGTGGGAAACGCAAGGCCAGTTCGCCAACATGACGGACCGGCGTTAGGCGTCGAATCCGAAGTAGCTGCGAAGTAATTTTGTGGCCCGGCCATTTTGTGCTGTGCGGCCAATCGCATCTTGCCCGGGACAGGCGACCCGCTAGTCAAATCCAGAAACCAGGCGGAATGGTTGCGTTCTTCGGAATCACCACAATCCCGTCGCGGATGTAATAATTTTCCGCGTCGAAATTGTCCGGTTTCCCTTCCGGCGTAATCACAACTCCGTCGGCAATGCGTGCGTTTTTATCAATGATGGCACGATCGATCACGCAATTGCGGCCGATACCAATGGGAATTTCCTCCGAGGGACGGTCTTTGCCGAGTTCGTAAAAATCGGCGCCCATCACCACGCTATTACGAATGGTTGCGCCGCTTTGAATTATGCTGCGCACCCCGATTACGCTGCGCTCGATATGGCCATCGGATATGATGCAGCCGTCGGAAATGATCGCCTGGCGCAGGCTGGCGCCGTTGATCTTGCTGCCGGGTAGGAACCGCGGGTGGGTATAAATCGGCGCATCGGCTTCGAAGAAACTGTAGGCGGGAACCAAGTCGGTGAGATCGAGATTGGCTTCGTAGAAGGCGCGAATGGTTCCGATGTCCTCCCAGTAACCATCGAAAATGTAGGCGCTGACGTTGCGCGTTTGAATTGCAGCCGGAATGACGTGCTTGCCAAAATCAAAGAGATCGTTGTCGAGACACTCGATCAGCACGTTGCGATTGAAGACGTAAATGCCCATCGACGCTTGAAATAATTCCTCATCCTCCCCGTGCCCAATGGCAGCGAGTAAAGCGCGGTCCATTTTCATCGCATCGAGCTCTTTCGCTTCCTTCGGCTTCTCGACAAACCGGGTGATGCGCCGGTCTTCCCCGCTCGACATGATTCCGAAGTCCGACGCCTGATCGCGTTTGACCGGCTTGGTCGCGAGCGTGATTTCTGCACCCGAGCGAATGTGCTGATGCAGGAGCGTTCGAAAATCCATCCGGTAGAGCTGGTCGCCGCTGAGAATCAAATAAAACTCAAACGGATGCTCGAGGAAGTAGCGCATATTTTGCCGCACAGCATCGGCGGTTCCTTGATACCACTGCGAACCTTCAGGCGTTTGTTGAGCGGCAAGAATATCGACAAAGCTACGGGAAAAATTGTCGAATTTGTAGCTCGCCTGAATGTGACGATGCAGCGACATAGTATTGAATTGCGTGAGCACATAGATCGAGCGCAGGCCGGAGTTCAGGCAATTGCTAATCGGGATATCTACCAGCCGATATTTTCCGCCGAGTGGTACGGCCGGCTTGGCCCTGTCCTTGGTTAATGGAAAAAGTCGCGTGCCCGCTCCGCCACCCATGATGATGGCGAGAGTGCGTTGGGTCGTCCCCGGTGGAAGGGCAGGCGCTTGCATCGCGCTAATGTGGCCACAAACGGGATTCGCTGCTCGCAAAATTTTAGTGCCCGTAAAACCACCTACCGCATCGTCATCCCGAGCCGCGAAGACGGCGAGGGACCTCGCCCAAGATGGGACATTTCCGAAGTGCGCAGCGCTTTGTGAAACGGAAGGGAACATCGCGGAACGCGACAGCGTTGGCCTTTGGTGAGATCCCTCGCCGTCTTCGCGGCTCGGGATGACGGACGCGTCTGTTCGTCTACGAGTCCAGTGGAGCGCTATAGGCGGGAAATATGCTATAATCTCCCTCCTGAAATTATGTGTGGAATTGTCGGATATGTCGGCCGCGCAGAAGCTGCCCCCATACTCTTGGACGGGCTGCGGCGGCTCGAATATCGCGGTTACGATTCCGCCGGCGTTGCCATCGTAAACGGGAAGCAAATCGAGACGCGCAAGTGTGCCGGACGGATCGCGAACCTTGCCAAACTGATGACCGAGAAACCGCCCTCGGGGCAGTACGGCATCAGCCACACGCGCTGGGCTACTCATGGAAAAGTGACCGACGAAAACGCGCATCCGCACTTTGACCAGAGCGGAAAAATCGCGCTTGTGCACAACGGCGTGATCGAAAATTATGCGGCGCTGCGCGAACAACTGGAGCGCGAAGGCGGTCACAAGTTCACTTCCGACACCGATACTGAAGTGCTGGCGCATTTAATCGGCAGCATTTATGAGCAAATTGACGGCGCCGATTCCAAGGCGCGCCTGGTCAACGCCACTCGCGCCGCCCTCAAGCAAGTGATCGGCACCTACGGCATCGCGCTCGTTCACTCCGACATCAAAGAGTTCATGATTGGTGCGCGCCGCGGTTCGCCCCTCGTGCTCGGCGTCGGTAAGGATGAGAATTTTCTCGCCAGCGACGTAAGCGCGATCGTCGCTCACACTCGCGACGCAGTTTACCTTAACGATTTCGATATTGTCGCGGTCTCGCGCGATAAATTCGAGATCAGCTCCGTCGCGGGCGAGTCCGGCGATTATCAAATTAGCAAGGTCGAGTTTGGCGCGGAAGACGTCAGCAAGGGGGATTTTCCCCATTACATGCTCAAGGAAATCTTTGAGCAGCCGAATTCAGTGCGCGATGCCATGCGGGGGCGGCTCAACACCGAAGAATGCACCGCCAAGCTTGGCGGACTAAACATGACCGCGGGTGAATTGCGCGATGTCTCACGCGTCGTGCTAACCGGTTGCGGGACCGCATTACACGCCGCGCTGGTCGGGGAATATCTCATCGAACAGCTGGCAAACATTCCGGTAGAAGTGGAATACGCCAGCGAGTTCCGCCATCGCAACACACCGATGAGCGGGAACACGCTTGTTTTCGCCATCAGCCAGAGCGGTGAAACCGCTGATACTCTGGGGGCATTGCGCGAAAGCCAGCGCAAAGGATTTCGCACTCTCGGTATCTGCAACAACGTCGCCAGTACGATCGCGCGTGAAAGTGATGGCGGGGTTTACATGCATGCCGGGCCGGAGATCGGGGTAGCCGCTACTAAATCATTCACCTCACAGGTGACCATTCTGGCATTAATCGGACTGTTGCTGGGGCGAATGCGGCATCTTTCTACTTCGCAGGGATCGCGCGTGATCGAAGCACTGGAAGCCTTGCCCGACCAGATCGAATCGGCGCTGAAGTTGAGCGATCAAATTCGCGCGGTTGCGAAGAAATATGTCGAGGCCGAGGGAATGCTGTTTTTCGGCCGCCAATTTAATTTTCCCGTTGCGCTGGAGGGTGCACTGAAAATGAAAGAAATCACCTATCTTTTCGCCGAAGGCCATCCCAGCGCGGAACTGAAACACGGTATCATCGCATTAGTGGGACCGGATTTGCCTTCGGTTTTCGTCGCACCCGATGATGCGGTGTTTTCCAAAAATCTGAACAACATCGAGCAGGTCAAAGCGCGCAAAGGACCGATCGTCGCGCTGACCAGCGGCGACGGTGCCAAGCGGTTGAAGGGAATCGCGAACGATATCATCGAGATCCCGAGTGCTCCCGAATTCGCTACCCCGGTCCTAACAGCGATTCCGCTTCAGTTATTTGCCTATCACGTCGCAGTCGAGCTGGGTCGGGACGTGGATAAGCCGCGGAATTTAGCAAAGAGCGTGACGGTAGAATAGGGCCGTCGGCGACGCCGACGGAAATAGCGTTGTGCAGCTGGGCTCCTCTTCGCGGGGTCAAACACCCTTGGAGCTCATCAGCGTGAATGACACGCCGGATGCTTGGCGTGAAGGCTCGTCACGTCCGACCCTGCCCGGCGGCCACTAACGATTGTTGGATTAAACAACAGCGCATGCGCTGCGGGTTAACTTCGTCGCCGCGATTGCGGGACTGCGGCGGGCCAGGGAAGTCGGAGACCAGCAGCGATCAGGCGACAGAAGTCAGAGATCGGACGTGGTTGGAACAATCACGGTTCGGATATGATCGCTGGATCTCACGAGTGCATCCAAGGCCGCGTTAATCTGCGCAGCATCAAGGCTGACTGAGCGCAGCGTGCCCTCGGGAAAACAAAGTTTCCCGTTGCGTGCGAATTGCATCAGCAAGGGAAGTTCGGTCGCCAGGTGATCGGAAACCCCGATGATCTCGGCTTCCTTATTGATGACCTCAGTGTACGGAAGAACGGACAGTGATTCCGCGGTTAGACCGACGAGCGCGGCACGGCCGAAAACGGCCAGGCATCGGACTGCTTGCCCCATAGTAATGGCAGATCCAACCAGTTCGATCGATACATCCACTCCTTTTCCATCGGTCGCTTCGCGAATCTGGTCGACCGGATCTCCCGCGCTGGCATCGATCGGAATGCCGCCAAACGTCGGGATGGAAGCGAGTTTGCCCGGGTTGATATCCACGACGTAGACCTCGCCGCAGCCGAAGGCTCTGGCCAGCTGAAGAGCTGAAAATCCCAATCCGCCAAAGCCGAAAATAGCGACACGCTCATCCGATTTAAGACGCGCCTTGTTCAAAGCATGAAGCGCACTCGCCGAAGAGCACATCATGATTGCGCCGTGCTCGAATGGAATCCCGTCAGGAAGGAGGAAAACATTTCGACCAGGAACCTTGATGAACTCGGCGTAGCCTCCGTCGCGATGCTTTCCAATCATTTGCCCTTTGCTGCAGAATTGTTCGTGACCGCGACGGCAAAAGTCGCAGCAACCGCAGCTGACTAGATAGTGCACATACACGCGGTCTCCGGATGAAACGTGGTGGACGTCTCGCCCGACGGTTTCCACACGCCCCGCTACTTCGTGCCCGAGAGTAACAGGTAAGGATTCAATGGGAGAGATGCCAGCGCGATAGTGTGCGTCGGAGTGACAAATCCCGCAGGCCGCGACGCGGACTAGGACTTCGGACGCGCCGATATCTGGAAGTGAAACCTCGGCATCTTCCAGCGGTTTCCCAAGTCGGACCAATTGCACAGCTTTCATCGATGTGGAATCTAGCATCTAGTATCTAGGGTCGAAGCAAACATCGAACACCGAACGTCGAACACCGAACGCCCAATGCAGAGGGCTCGATGTGGAATTCGATGTTCGGTGTTCGATGTTTGCTGCCGAATCTTTTCCCATGCAGATGGCGACCAACCGACATAGGTTGCGACGATAAAGTTTTAGATGAACTCGACACAACTGGATGACCGCGGTGTATTGGTGACCTGCCCGAAGTGTGGCCAGCGCAATCGTCTGAAATACGACAAGCTGGGCGGAACCGGGCGCTGCGGATGGTCGCACCCGAACTAAACAAGGTCGCGCAGGAAGGCGCGGGTAAATGGGTCGTCGCAAAAGTCAATACCGAGGACGCGCAAAATCTGGCGCGCCGTTTCCGCATCAACGCGATTCCGACAATGGCGTTATTTAAAGATGGCCTGGAAGTAACCCGACAAGTCGGCGCAATGGCAGCGCCCGCGATACGAAAATTCCTCGAACCTTACCTCAAGAATGGAAAGAGCTGATTCGCGCCAGCGTTCTACTTGATTTTGATCGCCGTAGGATCGAACGAAAGCTTGGGATAACGCGGATCCATTTCTTTGAGGGTGCGCAAGACGACCTCGGCCAAGGCAACGTTGCGCGCCCACTTGTGATTTGCGGACACAACATGCCAGGGCGCACATTCGGTCGAGCAGTTGTTAACGGCATCTTCGTAGGCCTTTTGATAATCGCCCCAGCGCGCGCGCTCGGTGAGATCGTTGGGATTAAATTTCCACCATTTGTTGGGACGATCGAGCCGCGCTTGCAGTCGGCTCTTCTGTTCGTCTTTCGAAATGTGAAGCATGAACTTCACGATCGTTGTGCCGTTTTCCGATAAGATTTCTTCAAAACGATTGATTTCATCGTAACGTGCCTTCCAAACTTTTTTTGGGACAAGTTTGTGCACCCGTACGATCAGCACGTCTTCATAATGTGAGCGATTCCAGAGACCGATCATTCCCTTTCCGGGAGTGGCCTTATGTGCGCGCCAGAGGAAATCGTGATCCAGCTCCTCCGCTGACGGAGCTTTAAAGCTCCTGATTTCCAGGCCGGCGGGGTTCAGGCCGGCGCAAAGATCTTTGATGGCGCCGTCTTTTCCGCCCGTGTCCATCGCTTGAAAGATGAGCAACAGACTTCGCCGGCGTTCAGCATACAAGATTTCTTGGAGTTGGTCGATTTTTTCGCGGAGCTCGGAAAAGCGCTGCAGTGCTTCTTCCTTGTTGTATCTGCCTGTATCGTCGGGATCAATTTTTGAAAGTTTTATTTTGTCACCGGGGCATATCGTGACAGCTACAGATTTCATCTTCGAAATGGAGCGTGCTCTTCGCCAACAACTGAACTATCGAGCCGTCACCATCTCCATATCGATGGCAGGTTGATTCCTGGCCGCAGTGAACCTGGAATACCCAACATCAACCTCTGACCTCTGAACTCCGGCTATCAGTCGGCTCCGAAAAATCTTTGGGCCAGGAACATGCCGATCGCCATCGCCGGAACGAAAAGTAATGCTTCGACGCGAAGAGCGCCCAGATTGGCGAGTGCAGGCCCTGGACAAAACCCGCCCAAGCCCCAGCCCACGCCGAAAATCGCGGATCCGACTATAAGCTGACGATCAATGGGCGACGGTGTAGGAGAGGGCAGCTTCAAATCCCGATTTTTCACGCGGCGCAGCATCAGCATTCCCAATCCATACACGCCAACGGCCCCGGCCATGACGAAGAGGAGTGCCGGATCCCACGCGCCAAAGAGATCGAGAAATCCGATTACCCGCGCGGGGTCGGTCATCCCCGAAATGGCGAGCCCCGTTCCGAAAAGGCCGCCCGCCACAAAAAAGAGGATCATTTTCCCTGCCTTCATAAGACCACTCTATTATAGATGAAGACGATCATCATCGCGGTCACGATGAAGATGAGTGTCGCCGCGATCGAATCCTTCGCGCCCATGCCGACGCCGCAAACGCCGTGACCGCTGGTGCATCCGCCGCCGAGACGGGTGCCAAATCCGACGAGCAAACCGGCAATGGCCATGACAACGAGCGGGCGCATCGGCCGAAAGAGGGCTGCGCTTTGCCAGAGCGCAAAACTGAAGACACCGGAGATGCCTGGAATTTTTCCGCTCAGCACGGTTGCGAGCAGGCTGGCGAGACCGATTAGGATGCCTCCGATCAGGGCATGCCAGAGTGTGTAGTGGTTCATGGTCGGAGGTCAGAGATCAGAGCGTCAGAAGGTCACAGGACACAAGTGAGAAATGAGAGGTGAGAAAGGCAGATGTCAGAAATTAGCGGCGCGGCCAGACGAGCGCAGGGCGCTCCTTCGCACATCTTTCTCATAGCTTCTACCCAATGCTAGCAGCGGCGAGAGAATCTTCTCGGCCTCCGCGACACAGAGTGCCGCAGCCTCTTTCATGACCTCGGATGATACCCAGTTTGGAAAAGGTTCCCGTTTCGACTGGTGCGTTCCGCTGCGAGTGTGCTCGTCCCATACCTTGGCCAGCTGTTCTTTGCGGAATCGAGAGGCAAGCTTGATCAATACAGGCCAGAGACGGCGATGCA
>QHQU01000249.1 GCA_003219925.1 Verrucomicrobiota bacterium | reverse complement strand
CGGCGACAGAATCGGGCGCTGCAATTCTATGATAATCTGCGCTTTTACAACGCGGACAACGGCGCCATTCTGTTTTATGGCAAAACGACACCAGCAAGAGAGGACATCGTTTTCGTGGTCGTAAATCTTGATCCTTTTCGCCGGCAAAACTCAATGATCGATGTGCCAATCGAATTGTTCGCTCAAAACGAGGGCGAACCATACCAAGTGCACGATTTGCTCGACGATTCCCGTTATACCTGGTATGGGCGGCGCAATTACGTCGAGCTCGATCCATTAACTCGCCCTGC
This sequence comes from Verrucomicrobiota bacterium, assembly GCA_003219925.1. Taxonomy (GTDB): domain Bacteria; phylum Verrucomicrobiota; class Verrucomicrobiia; order Chthoniobacterales; family UBA10450; genus AV69. The sequence continues at coordinate 2,850 of QHQU01000249.1, read as the reverse complement.
CCATATCTTCCGCCTGCGCCGTTTTGACGGAGCTTTGGTTGCGCGCTAGCGCCCGTCGTTTATCGTAGCGGCTGTCTGGGCATGAAAAAATTCTTTTGGCTGTTTCTCGCGCCGGCCAGCGCCTCGTCACTTCTAGCACAAACTCCCGCGCCGGTCGCGACTCCGCCGCTCGCGCCAGAGCTACCGCGGACAACCACCACCATGTTACACGCGATGTCCCAGGCCGGTCCGGTCATGGTAGTGCTCCTGATCTTGTCGATCATTTCGGTCATGCTGGTCATCGTTTATTTCCTCAGCATTCGGCGTGGTGCGATTGTTTCCCATGGATTTATGGCCACCGCCGATGCGCTGCTGCGGAAGCGCGACTATCTCGGTCTGCTCGCTGTTTCCAATCGCCACGGCGAAGCCATCGCTCGCGTCGTCCAACAAGTTCTCGATTTCACCACTAAAAATCCGAATGCCGATTTCGAGCAAATCCGTGAAATTGCCCAAACGGAAGGAACTCGGGTCGCTTCTAATTTGAATAATCGCGTTACTTACCTCGCCGATATTGGGATGATTGCGCCACTTCTGGGTCTGCTTGGGACTGTGATCGGAATTATTCGCTCCTTCGGTGCACTCGGTGCAGATGTTGGCAGTCAGCGTTACATGCAGCTTTCGCATGGCATCAGTGAAGCGCTTTTTAATACCGCCGCCGGATTGGCCATTGGTATTCCGGCGATGATTTTTTATGCCTTTTTCCGCGGGCGCTCCCAACGTTTGATTTCGGAGTTGGAATCGGCGGTTACCCACATCCTCGCTCTTCTCTCATTGCAATTTGCTCGTGGCTCCGAGCGCACGCCGGCGCTGCTCGAGTCGGAGTTTTAATTGCTCTCGGATCAATGAATTTGCGTAGCCGTGCCCCGTTGCAGCACCCGGGCATTCAGCTCGCCCCATTGGTCGATGTCTTGATGCTGCTGCTGATTTTCTTTTTGCTGACTTGGAGTGCCGCGCGCAACGAAAACGAGCTCGATGTCAAAGTCCCGAAAGCGTCGGCCGCAAAGGAGAAACTGGCGCCGCCGGGCGATGTGGTCGTGAATGTGAAGACCGATGGAAGCGTGATCGTCAATCGCCGGACGATGACAGGCTCGGAGCTGGGTGATCTGTTGCAGAACCTGGTGAAATTGTATCCGGAACAGGCAGTGGTGATTCGCGGTGATGAAGGCGGCGCTTATAAGAACGTGGTTAACGTGCTCAACATTTGCAGCGAGGCCGGAATTACCAACGTCGCATTCGCGACCGCAAAATGAAATCATCCCGGCGCAATGCCGGTTTGCTTTTGGCAGGGCTGCTGTGGGTGAGCGACGTTACCCTGGCGCAGGAAGTTCGTCGCGCCGTGCCTTTAAACGAACCACCGGTTCCACGTGCCCTGCCGGTCGATGAAGCGACCCCGGCGTTCGAAGAAAAACCGTCGACGCCAGAGCAACCGACTGACAAACGTCAGCTTGAGTACGCCAATGCGCTTTTCGCCCGCAAGATGTACGACCTGGCAATTCCTGAGTACGAAAAGTATTTGAGTGATTACAGGAGCGGCTCCGGCCGGGCTAATGCCTATTTTGGATTAGGCGAAAGCTATCGCTTACTCGGGAAGAACGGTTCCGCACGGACCAACTTCCAAAAGCTGCTCGACGAATTTGGAGACAGCGAATTTGCCGGCCCTGCAGCTTACGCCCTCGCCGTCCTTGCTTTCTCGCAAAAGGATTTCACTGCCGCACAACCGCTCTTCCACAAAGCAGCCGCAAACTCGAAGGACGCCTCGGTTGCGTTATCGGCCAAATATTTCGAAGCGCGGTGCCTGGAAAGTAGCAAACGGGCGGATGACGCTCTCATGCTTTACCTCCAGGTGGCTGAGGCGAAAAGTCAGTATCGCGAAGATGCGCGTACCACCGCCGGCGCGATGTTACTCGCGCGTGGGCGTCGGACCGATGCCCTCAAGCAATATGAAGCGCTTGCGACCGAGGCAGAAAAGCCGGCCGCGAAAGCCGAAGCAGCCGTTCGCGCGGGTTTGATTGCGCTCGATCTTGCCGTCTCCGATCGCACAAAGATCGACAGTGCGATGGTGGAAAAAGCGCGTGTTCTTCTGCAAAAAGGACGCGCCGCTTCCGATTCCGGGCGATGGAAGGGCGTCGCGCAAGCCGGCCTGCTTCGTCTCGAATATCAAACCGGACAATTCGCCCAGGTGATTTCAGATTACAAAAAATCGGCCGGGCAATTACCAGAGGAAGCGAAAGCGGAAACGATGCTTCTTGTCGGCAATGCGCAACGACAACTTGGCCACACCCAGGAAGCAGAAGGAATTTATCGCGAGATCATCGAAAAATTTCCCAACCGGGAAGAAGCGAAGGACGCGCGCTATCAACGTCTGATCAATATTTACAATTCCGCCCCAAACGCGGTCATCGCGGAAGTCGATGAATATCTCAAAACCAATCCTACGAGCGAGCGGGCCGACCAGGCGAAATTGTTAAAAGCAGAAGCGCTCTACAAGGAACAAAAGTTCGCGGAGGCGGCGCCGTTTTACGAGGAACTCCGTGCGTCCCAACTGACGTTGAACTTGCGGTCGGAAGCGGCTTACAAACTGGGTTGGTGCGCTGTGCAAATGAAAGATTCCGCCCGCGCTATCGAGGCGTTCAGCTACTTCATCAAGACATTCCCGGATAATCCGCAGACTCCCATCGCATTGACTCAGCGGGCGCTCGCCTACCAGCAAAGTAATAACATGGACGGCGCCATCGCCGATCTGAACTTTCTCATCTCGAATTACCCGAAGGCGAAGGAACGCGAGGCGGCGATTCAGCAAAAGGCGTTGCT
>QHQU01000248.1 GCA_003219925.1 Verrucomicrobiota bacterium | reverse complement strand
TCATCGCCTTCAGCATTTGCATGGTGCACGATAGTACGATCTATGACGAATATCTCGGCCTGGACTATTCCGTTGCGCTCGATCTCCACCTTTATTTTTACACGCTGCGGGACATTCTGCGCTGGGCCATCGAGAATCGGTTGACCTTCTATTGTAGCAGCCCCCTTAATTACGACCCGAAGCTGCATCTTGGTTGCGATCTCGCGCCGCTCGATCTTTACGTGAGGCATACCCAGCCCCTGCTGAATCCGATTTTTCGACATGTGGTTAGATTGCTGGAGCCAACGCGACACGATCCGGTCCTGCCGAAATTCTCCAACGCGGCCGAGCTTTACGAATGATTCTGCAGGTTGCGTGCGCGCCTGCAAAAGAGCGCGTCGCGGAAATACAGCTTTCGGGCGGTCGCGCGCTGGTCTTCGAGCATGCTCGCGATGTCCCGATGGAATTTTGGGCGCGCGGTTTTTCGAACACACCAAAAGATTTCCAATACTACGAGTTGATCGAGCAGACGATGGGCTCGGCCTTCGAATATCGTTACCTCGCGGTATTCGATCGGACCAATCGATCAGTCGCCTTGCAACCGCTTGTCCTTACCACCCAGGACCTGGCCGTCTCCGCCAGCGAAGCCATCGTGCGATTCGTCACCAAATTGCGCACGGTCTGGCCACGTCTTTGGCGAAGCCGTATGGCCCTCGCCGGCTGTTTGGTGGGTGAAGGGGAAACCGGCGCGATTGAGCCTGTCGAAGTCGCAATTCCGCTGGTGGCCGAGTCGCTGGAAAAATATGCGCGGAGCCAGGGCATCTTCCTGGTGGGATTCAAGGATTTTCCGACGAAAATGCGCAGCGCCTTTTCCTGTCTAAGCCGCTGGGGTTACGCTCGTATCGCTGGTTTTCCACCGCTAACTTTGGAGCTCAATTTCGCTTCGTTCGATGAATACATGGCAATGCAACTGAGCCGGGCGACCCGAAAAAATTTACGTCGAAAATTTCGCGCAGCTGATGATGCCTCGCCTCCGCTTGCGCTCGAGGTCTGGACCGATGCGGAGCAGATCATTGATGAAATTTATCCGCTTTATCTCGCCGTCGCTCAGACCAGCGCGATTCGGTTCGAGGTTTTTACCCGCGAATATTTTCTCGAAGCAGGGCGATGCGCGCCAGGAAAATTCCGCTATTTCATTTGGCGACAAGGTGGCCGCGCAGTCGCCTTTAGTTTTTGCGCGATCTGGAATGGAACACTCTACGATAACGATATTGGTCTGGATTACACGGTCGCGTACGAGCTGAATCTCTATTACGTCACGTTTCGCGATCTGCTGAACTGGGCGCTGGCCAACGGGCTCCGACGCTATGCCAGTGCGCCATTCAACTATGACCCGAAGCTGCGACTGCGCCTCCAACTGCAGCCGGTTGATGTTTACGTGAAGCATATTTCGCCCTGGCTCAATCCATTGATCAAAGTATTGGCCCTGCTTTTCGAACCGGCGCGCACCGATCCGGTGTTGCGGCGCCAGCGTCACCTTCTCCGATGATTCAAAAGACAAAGAAACTTTTGCTCAACCCATGGTTTCAGCTCGTTTTGAGCGTGCTCTTTGTCACCACCTCGGAAGTGTTTCTTAAACGCGGCGCGGTGGAAGCACCGCGCTTGCCGGACGAAGTGAACTGGACCGGCGTTTCCGGTCTGGCTTTGCCCGATGTCTGGTACGGGATCCTTTTCGTCATCGCGAGTTTCATCAGCTGGCTCTATGTCCTGCGCTTCATTCCGTTAACGATCGCCTACCCGCTCTCGAACGTTGTTCACGTGCTCGTGCCGTTGGCCTCCTGGTTTTTTCTCAACGAACATATTTCGGTCCAGCGCTGGAGCGGGATCGCGCTCGTCCTGCTCGGTGTTCTGATCGTGGCCAAGCCGGTAGCACGAATGGAGGAAAACTTGTGACACCAGTTTCCGCTCTCCTTATTTTCGTCGCGCTGATTCTTTACATTCTCGGTCAACTTTTCCTCAAGCACGCGATGGAGGACGACCTTGGCAGCGCGCGGTTCAAAAAAAATTTCGCCGTCGGTCTCTCGACCATGACCGTTTCATTTTTTATTACCCTCGGATTGCTCCAGCATTTTGAGCTCAGTTATCTCTATCCCTTTCAGGGATTGAGTGTCGTCATCATCAGCCTTCTGGCGGCGGCGATTTTGCGGGAAAAATTAACGCCGCGTCTTTTCATCGGCGCGGCGTTGATTAGCGCGGGCGTTGTGCTCGTCTCATTGAGTTAGTGCGGGCCAGAGCGCTTCGAAAGCCTGGCGATTGATCGCGCGAATGGTATCGGCCGAGGGAAAATCGAATTTCGGATGATCGAATTCCGAAACGAATCGCTGTTTCCGCCGCGCATAAGTCGGCACGGAGTACGCGCCGCACATGTCGCCGGCCACGACGCGTGCATGCTGCCGTAAGGTCGCCAGTCCCCATCGCACATCCTCGAAATCAAACTTCCCGTTTTCCCAGTTGGTCCAGGCTAAATTCGGCGCCAGACAATCCAGATCGATGGTCACGTAAATATTCGAACCATTCAGGCCACGGGCGAAATTTTCAAATTTTTCCCGCCAATTTTCGCGCAAGATCGCTCCGCGCCGTTTACGCGCCCGCGCCGGCCGATCATCCGCCCATGGGTGCACCATGAGCATGCCGGTGCGTTCCGCTTCGCGATTCCCGAAAAGCTGATGCGGCCACCAGCACTCGAAATTCCCGCAACCCCAAATCGCGACCTGCCGGACATGCGGCAACTCCAGCGCGCGATTAATCCAGGCGCCGCAACACCAGCGCGGCGGACGCACATCCCAATCGGGGTGATTGTCGAAGGAAACGAGCGTGACCGGTTCGGGCGTCGTTCGAAGCCACAACCCGGTCAAATGATGAAAGTCACCCGAGCCATAAAGGATAAATTTCGCGAGTTGCGGTTCGATCTCGCGATAAAATTGCTCGACCATTGTCGGCGAAGTAGAGAAGCGGAGGCGCGGTCCCCACTTCGTGGCATCAATGGTGGACAAGCCGTGGGAAAT
>QHQU01000064.1 GCA_003219925.1 Verrucomicrobiota bacterium | reverse complement strand
GAATCCGTTGCTGGAAAAATTTCGGTGGCGGCCGGAAGTGAAAGCGGGCGAGACAAAGGAAGCTGCGCGATTTCGCGGAAACCTGTAGCGGCGGTCTACGACCGCCGAGAGCTTTTCCCACTTACCGAACATCGGCGGTCATGTACGTGGTTAGGGCGCTGCCCTGATATTTCCTATTCATTAACGCCTCGCTTCAGCGAGATGCATGGCTGAGTCTACTACCACAACCGCTTTAGCGGTTTACTTGTTCACTGACAAAAAACCGCTGAAGCGGTTGGGGCTCCCTCAGGCGTCGTTAACACCCAGCTAAAGCAGTGTGTTAATGAGAGGGTCAGTCGACGCTAAACACATCGGCGGTCATAGACCGCCGCTACAGCTCGCAAGCGCCGCTACTTTACCGCTTCTTTCTTCGGCTGGCGTTTCAGGAGCGTGATTTGTTTGATCCGCGCCGAATCAGACGGACTCCAGGTCGCGACATCGGGGTCGTCTTTGAAGGCGTTGTGAACGATGCGCCGCTGATAGGAATTCATCGGCTCGAGTTGCAGCGAGCGTCCGGTGATGCGTACTCGCTCAGCCAGCTCGCGAACGCGTTGCACAATTCGATCTTCGCGCATGGAGCGATAATGCTCGCAATCGACAATGACCTTTTGGGCATCTTTGTTTTTCGCCTGCAGCAACCGATTGAGAAGAAATTGAATGGCGTCGAGCATTTCGCCGTCGCGACCAATCAGACGCCGGCTTTCCTCGGTGTAAATTTGCAGGGTCAGATTTCCGCCTTCGCTTTGCATTTCCGCGATTTCCACCACGAAACCGAGGTAGCCGAGCATGGTATCGAGTAACTCTTTAGGCGTCATTTTCGGGTTCGTTTCGGCACCGCAACTTTTTCTAAAGTCGGCATCGGTTGCTTCCGATTCTGATACAGTTGCAGGATGCTGAAAAGGTTTTGCACAGTGTAATATAGAGCGAGGGCAGCGGCAAAATTATAGCAAAAGACGATAAAAATTATGGGCATGAACATCATCATCCGCTGTTGGGTGGGATCACCACTCTTCGGAGTCAGGTGGGTCATCCAAAAACTGGTCGCCGCCATGATGAGTGGAAGAATATTGATGGGCCATCCGACGACGGGAAGATGCGCTACCGTATCAGGTTGAGAGAGATCGCGAATCCAGAGAAAGTGAGCTCCGCGCAGTTCGACCGCCTGCCGCAACATGGTGAAGAGACCGAAGAAGATCGGGATTTGGATCAGCATCGGTAAACAGCCACCTACCGGGTTGATTCCGTATTCCTTGTAAAGCTTCATTACCTCCTGATTCATCCGCGTCGGATCGTCCTTATATTTCTCGCGCAGCTCCTGGATTTTGGGAGAAAGCGCCGACATGCGTCGCATTGAAGCTGTCGCTTTAGTTTGCAGAGGCCAGAGCGACAGCTTCACAATTGTCGTTAGTGCGAGAATGGCAGCGGCATAGTTGCCAAGGAAACTGTGAAACGTGTTCAAGGCGTTGAGCAACGCCTGGCAGATGATCTTGAAGATGCCGAATTCCATGACTTCGGCTTCGTTGTGTTCGAGCTGGGCGAGCCGATGATAAAGTTTCGGGCCGAGATAGAGTTGGAAGTGTGCGTTGTAAGTTTGGCCGGCCTCCACCCGGAACCCCGGCAAGTGCATCGCGCCCTCCAAACCATAGTTCTTCTCTGCCGGATCGATCTCAAAGCGTTTTCCCCAAACCGCGTCCGCCTTCCCAGTCAAAGGAACCGCAAGAGTAGTGAAAAATTGATTACTCGCCGCCACCCACTCCGCAGCATTGACACTCTGCGTGTAGTAGGGACGCGGCGGATGTTGCCCCATGCCGAAAAAGCCGCCGCCCTCGGCGAACCAACCGACATCAATCCCTTTAGTGTGGCCGCCAACCAACCAAACCAAACGGGTGTAGCTCGGATAGTCGTTGCGGTGAATCCGCGCCGCTGAGCCAATCCCAAGAAAATAACCGGGACTCGCGTAGGGCGCCGCGCCGTTGTTTGTGAAATCGACATCCAATTTCGCAACGAAATTATCCTTCTTCTCGTTAGTAGGCGGAAAGAAAAACTTCTTGCGAATCGTCACCTGCTCGGGCGTGACATACTCGAGTGCGACAGTGTCGGCTTCGCGGGTGATTTCGTATTCCGGCAAAACCGGAGCCGCAGGATCGTCGACGATTGCGCCGATGGGAGTTCGTGCGGGCGAGTTCAACGTTACGCGTTCGCTTTTTCCTACCTCCGCGGGGTAGTTGAGTAAAACTGCTTCGCTGATTCCGCCGCCCCGATTGGTAAGATGCAATTCGACGTCAGAGTTGCGGAGCGTTTCGGTTTTTTCTTCAAATTGCGCCGGCGTCGTACTCGGACCTGGTGTCGCCGCAGTTCCAGCCTGTTGCACCGGTGTGGCAACGGCCGAGGGAGCTGAGGCAGCAGGAATGTCACTCGCTAAAGGCGGAGCCGAAGGCGCCGTCGCAACGGCTGGCGGCGGCAACGGTTGCCGCGCAATCCAAATTTCCCAGGCGATCAGCCCAAGAACGCAAAGAGTGATGGCGATCCAGGCGGTTCGATCCATAAATTAATTGCGCCTGCTTACTCGCAGACGCAGCTCCGCGCCAGTGAATCTGGCGCCGGCACCGGATCAAGCCCGCTGCCGCCCCACGGATGACATCGTAGCAGGCGCTTCACTCCGAGAAAGCTCCCGCGCCAGACGCCGTGCTCTTCGACCGCTCGCAAGAAATATTCGGAGCACGTGGGCGAAAAACGGCAGCCGGAATTCGCTCCGCCGAGGAACGAAAGCACCGGTGAAATCGTTATCTGATAACCGCGAATGAGAATGCGAACGAGCGTGCGCATCAGGGGGCAAGGATAGAAGCGCGCCGCGCCAGGCGCAACCACTCATCTTCCAAGGCGTGGGATGTCTCGCGCGCTGCTCGCGCCGACGCAATCGTCACCACCCAAACTCCGCCGCAGATTTCGTGTTGATGTTTGCGAAAAATCTCGCGCAAACGCCGGCGGGTGCGATTGCGGACGACGGCTCCCCCGACGCGCCGAGAAGTAATGAAGCCGGCGCGAACGAGCGCTTTTGGTTCGGCATTTTTCAAAACGCCGAGTGTAAGCGTTCCGCCACGGATGGAGGCGCCTTCCGTCCGAACGCGTTGGAATTCGGAATCCAGAGTGAGTCGGCGCGACTTCGGAAAACGAAGGCGTCTTTGCATTGCCGGGATTTTAACCTGCGCGACGGCGGTTGTCAGTGGTAAGGCAGGCACACCGCTTGCCGAGGATGAGTGGCAACGCGAGCGCTTGCCTTATAATCAGCGGCGTCTGTACAGCAAAAGTCTTCCCGGAGTTCACTCAGGGAAGACCTCGCAAAACAGCTTTGCTGATTACGGGGTGGCCGAAGCGGCCGGCGAAGACGTCGTATTGATCGTCGTATTCGTCTCCGTCTTGCTTGTGGCCGGCGAAGGATTTACCACCGTCGTATTAGTTTCTTTCTTCTCCCCAGCCGGCGGATTTACCGTCTCAGTTTTCTGTTCGCAAGCCGCGAGCAACGACGCGGCTCCAGCCAAAATGCAGATGTATTTCTTCATAAGTTGTAGATAGTGGAAAACCCAATGTGGGATCATTTCATATTCGGGGCAAAGGCTCCTTTCGGCCTTACGCTGGGTGAATGTTCACCCGCCCAGCGAGCCCAGCGTCTCAGTGGAGAACGTTGGGGTGTAAGGCAGACCATGCGCCTCCGCCACGGCCTGAATGGTAAGTATTCCGTCGCGCGTGTTCACACCACCAAGCAGCGCCGGCTGTTTATTGCATGCACCTTCCAATCCGCGATCAGCCAGCAACTCGACGTAGCGGCCGGTAATATTCGTCAGCGCCTGGGTGGCGGTCCGCGCATAAGCAGCCGGCATGTTGGCTACGCAATAATGGGTGACGCCTTCCTCGACATAAACGGGATCGAGGTGCGTTGTTGGCCGCGACGTTTCTGCGCAACCGCCCTGATCGATCGCAATGTCCACCACCACACTGCCCGGTTTCATTTTTCGCAACATCGCTCGCGTAATTAATTTCGGCGCTTTCGCGCCTGGCACCAGAACCGCGCCGATGAGCAGATCGGTCGTCGCCATCAATTCGTGGAGATGTGCCTCGCTGGAATATAGCGTGTGGGCGTTGTCCATGGTGATGTCGAGAAAACGCATCCGTTCGAGATCGACTTCGAGAATGGTAACATCGGCGCTCAGACCGGTGGCCATGCGCGCCGCATTCACACCAGCGGTGCCGCCGCCAAGCACCACCACGCGCCCCGGCAAAACCCCCGGAACGCCGCCGAGCAAGACACCCGTGCCGCCGTTATGTTTTGCCAAATAATATGCGCCCATCACAACCGACATACGGCCCGCGATTTCGCTCATTGGTTCCAAAAGCGGAAGGCGATTCCCGATCTGAATGGTCTCGTACGCAACGCCGGTCACCCCAGAGTTGAGCAACGCTTCCGTCAAAGGTTTGCTCGCCGCCAAATGAAGATAGGTGAAAAGAATTTGTCCTCGACGCAACAACGGCCACTCCGCTGGCAACGGTTCCTTCACTTTTACGATCATGTCGGCGCGCTGAAAAATTTCCTCCGCCGATTCGACGATCTGTGCACCGGCTTTGACGTATTCCTCGTCAGGATAACCGCAGCCGACGCCGGCATTTTTTTGCACGAGAACGGTGTGGCCATGGCCAACCAGTGTTTGCGCGGTGGAAGGGAGCAAACCGACGCGTTGCTCTTGTTCTTTGATTTCCTTGGGAATGCCGATGGTCATGGCAGAGAGTGAATGGTGATACGTGATTTGTGAAGAGTGTTAAAGCTCAATCTGCGAAAAACTATTCGCAATTTCATTCCAGCAAGCTTGCCCGGCGCGATGGCGCATAGCGGTGTCATCCTGAGCCGCGCAAGACGGCGAAGGATCTCGCCAGCGGTGAGACGCTTCCTTTCTGGGTGATTGCTTGCGCACATGAGAGCTCCCTCGCTCCGCTCGGGATGACAAAAGAGGTAGCAGTCTCCTTTTGTTCAATCCAACGCGCTGCCTGCGATCACATTTTTTCCGCCACAATTTCCACCACCAGTGGCGTAATCATCAGCGCATTCCGGTTCTCTTCGGCGCCAGCCAAATCCGCACGCACTTTGTCAGCGAAGGCTTGATCGATCCGACCCATCTCAACCAAGCGCGGAAGATAAACTTCAATGAATGTCACCGGCCATTGCCACATATAGTTAGTCGGACGCACACAAAAGATATGCGGTGTGGCCGACCGAATAATAAACCCATTTTGCGAGAGCAACACCGGGAGATCGGCCGCGCCATCCGGTTCTCCGCCCGACTCGCGCCAGGTTGCGATCACGTGCCCGCGAAATTTTTCCTGACTCGGGATCGGTGGAAGAAAACGCCAGGTTCCATAGTGAGCGTATTCGTGAAAGATAGAGATACCGGCTTTCGGCATCACATCGCCTAGTTTCTTGATCAACAACGTCTGATCGCTGACAAACGATAGGACCCAGCGGCACCAGGAGAAATCGTAATTGCCTTTCGGCAAATCGCCGGTCATCAGGTCTAGCTGGTAAATCTTGGCATTGCTTAGGCCGCGTCGGCGAAAGGACTCGCGCATCGCGGCAACAAATTTGTCGGAACGCTCCAGCGCCACGACTTCACCGGATGGTCCAACAATTTCGGCTAAATCGAGTGCGGCATAACCGGGCCCGGCTCCAAGATCGAGGATGCGCTTCCCGATGGTAATGCCTGCCCTCTGCCAGCAGTCCAATACCACCGGGCGCCAGACCCGGTGTTGCAGTCCGAGTCTGAGCAGCTCCTCATCATGCGTTCCAAGAACATAGTCCTTCTCGCTCATGTCGGACCATCGCTCCACATTGCGCTCTCTTTCCACTCGATTCTTTTGTCAATACTCTAACTCCACAGGTAGATCGGCCGCTCCGCCGGGCGATGCTAAATTAACGCGGCCAAAGGCCGCCATGTCTTGGCATCGCGGTCCGAGGCGGACTCGCACAACTGCTTGATCCCCCATCTAACTTCCGTAGAATGCCCTCATCCTAACCTTTCTCCCAGCGGGAGAAGGAACGCGCTGTCGTGCACCAAATTGCTGCGTCCGGCAGTGTGGGCCATCTCAGTGATGGCCATAAGATCCAACTCCCGCGCGAGCGAGCACATTCATTCGCCGAAGCGATAGTTAAATGTCTCGATGTCGACCTTGAACTTCTGTTCAATTATACTTCGTGTCTCTGGCTTATAGTATTCAGTATAGTGCCGCGGCCGAGGGTTGGCGCGGGCGTGCGGAAGCACTTCGCTTACTCCAAGCTTTTTCGCGATCACCGCCCAGTCTTCCTGTAAGCGCTCGAATCGGCCGATGAAGTCTGCGAGCATCTTGCCGTTGGCATCGACAAACCAATCAAGTTGGTAACGATGAGGCGAGGAATGAATGCAGGTGCTGCTACTGTATTGAATCCAACGGACGAACTCGTCGAACGTCATCTCCTGCCGCATTTGCACTGCTTCATTGCGCTCGTAGAGCGCGACGACACGATCCCAGGGATTGCGAACAAATCCGAACTTAAAGTAGCTCTCGAATTGTCGCCGCCCCCGCTCTTTCCGACGCTCCGCCGGCAATGTAAGATAGAGCCATTCCAGTATTCGATTTTTTCTTCCCCCGCGCACAACCCAGTAACTTTCCATCAACCTTTTGATCTCACACAGGTTCAAATGGGGCTTAATCGCCTTTCCCAACAGGTGACGCACGCTGGTCGAACCAGTCTTGGGAACTTCCACGAAGATGCACTTGTAGCGATGTGAGATCATGGCTTGTTTAGCCGGCCGCAGACGGGCAGGATAGACTCCCTTTTTTGATGAAAGCGATTGTTCTGACCTTCGATCGACATCGCGCCATTACCCAGCACCTGATGCTGCAATACCAGCGTCTTTGGCCGGATCACCCATTTCGGTTTCGCATCCCTTATCAACAGCTTCGCGCCAAAGATACGGAACGCGCAGAGTATATCGAGTCGCCGCCGGAAATCCCCGCAACTGTCCTGCGATTGATCGAAGACATCGAAGATGAGGAATGGGTTTACTGGTGCTCCGATGATAAATATCCGATCCGTTTGATAGTAGAAAAAGTCAAAGAGCTTCTCAATTATGCACTCACGGCGTCCGAAATAAGCGGTCTTCTTTTTTGCCGCACCCGGGTTACCTTAGATCAACCTGAACTGTCTTTGCATCCTAACCAACGCGTGACTCCAGCCGGCGATATCCTACTCGAGCGCAAAGCGTGGTATCAAATCTGGATTCATCAATTTCTGCGGGCAAAGGTCCTTCGCTTTCTGTTTTCTCATCTGCCCGCACAGGTGCCATCCGCCAAAGCACTGGATGGTTTAAAGAATCGCATCGAAAAGCCCGAGGACTATCACCTGTTTGTCACGCAGCAAAACTTCGCCGTCTTCGGCGAAAGCACGAAACGGGGCGCGATCACTCGAAATTGCTTCGAAAGCATTGCTCGCACTGACATTGAGTTGCCGGAGTGGTTTCGACGCTCGAATGGAGAGCGAATCACAATGGGGCAGCTACCAGGCGAGACTTACTGGCAAAGATTGCGCAGCCGTTTGCCGGGTCGCAACAAATAAGACGGTGCGTTCTCAGGCGACATCCCTCGCGCGAGTTCTAGCACGGAATGCAAAAGTCGGATACCCTGACCTTCCCAAGTCTGTGTTTAGCGTTATTACGGTCTGAATAATACGGGTCGCGTCCGAGGACCATCTTCTCGGGGAGCGCACGCGCCTCGCGTGCTGGCGATGGCACCCTCGCCATCGCGAACTTTTCCCTCTCCAGAACATTGCGGCGAGGCGCCGCAATGAGCACGCGAGGGCGCGTGCGCTCCCCAGATTCGCTCGCCATGTCGAACGATCCTGGCTAGACACAGCGCATTTGCAGCCAACCCACCTTTACATCACGCGAAAGAGATACTCTTCCACAGAGGGACAGGTGATTCCTTCTCCTGGTAGATGAGGGCATTCTATCGGAATTTCGCCGCGCGATTAAATTTTGAGATGATCTTCGGTCGTTTCCTGCCAGCGGTGAATCTCGTCTCTCCCGCGCGCGATCACTGCGTCATACGTGCCTGTGTAATAGAGATTATGCGCTTCAATTGGATCAACCTTTAAGTTGTATAGCTCATTCAAATCCTGATCTCTGAGGCAAAGTTTCCAACCGTCGCTTGTGACTACCGCGCGCGTCGATTCCTCCATCGCCCGTCTTGCCTGCCGGCGCGTTGCCACCGAACTTCTTTTGACCGTTTTAGCCCGGTTCGGCGACCATTCCATAAAGACGCTTTGTGGCGGCATGATTTCTCCTTTGAGCAGTGGAGCGCGACTTTGTCCTGGACAATGAGGTGGTTTGGTCTGCCCAAGCAACTCCAACAGTGTCGGCAAAAAATCGATATGACTGATGGATTGATTGATTCTCATGCTGCGACTCTGCCCAGGCATCCGAATTAGATAAGGCACGCGCGCTGCTTCTTCGAGCATCACTTCCTTTCCAAAAAGCTGATGTGCGCCGAGGCAGTCACCGTGGTCGCTCGTGTGCACGATAATCGTCTCGTCCATTAAGCCGAACTGTTCCAGAGAACGAAGGATGGCGCCGACACTTCGATCAACCAGCGTTACCAGGCCGAGGTATCGCTGTTTGATCCCGCGGTATTCTTCCGGAGTGATACCAGCATAGTAAAGTTGCGGCAGACGCGCTCGGTCAAGTATCGCGTGTGCGTGTTGTCGCTCGCGGATCAGACGGTACCGCAAAGGGACCTCGTCCGTCGGAGGAGTTAAAGCGGTTTCATCGAGGTCCACTTCAGCAAGCGAATGTTCCTCGTTGAGCGGGCCGTTGTAAGGTGTGTGCGGCTCGACAAAACCGACAAAGAGAACAAATGGATCACGACGATGCCGCTCGATAAACTGGCAGGCATGATCTTCCAGAAATTTTGGCTTCGATAGCTCGAGAGGAAGCGTGCTAATGAAACGGCGCGAGAAGGCATTGTTCGGGCGGTCCGGAGCTATCCCATTGCTGATAAGAAAACGGCTATAGTCGCTCACATCTTCAGTCGAAACCCAATCGCGAAAGCCGCGTTGAGCGGAGGCTTCTCCGCCGAGATGCCACTTGCCCATGTAAGCACAGTGATAATCTTTATTCTCGAGTAGTTCGGCGAAGGTAGGAAAGCGCTGTTCCAGCGTAACGCTGTTCCTGGTGCAACCAGTAGTATGCGGCCACAAACCGCTGAGCAGGGATGCGCGGGAGGGCGTGCAAATTGGCTGGGTCACATAGGCACGCTCGAAGATGACCGACTCGGAAGCCAGCTTGTTCAGGGCCGGAGCATGAACCTCTGTCCCCCCATAGCAAGCAATGGTATCGGTCCTCTGCTGATCCGGGAGAAGTACGAGCAGATTAGGTGGGCGCATCGATTCTTCGGCCAATCAAACATAGTTCACCGGGTTCGCTAGCCAGCAAAATCCCCGCTCAGCTGTAGCCTACCCGCCAATAGGGCCCGGCGAAGGCTGGCGCTCTCGCTAGCGGTGACTATCATGCTCTCTTTTAATGATGAAGCGTTCGCTGAAAAAAAATCGCTCTTTCATATACGACGTTGTTCGTTTTCGTGGGCGCATCTCCCTTCATAGGCTCACCTTTGTCGCGGACGGAGGCCATCCGCATCGCAGACGCTGAGGCGCAGCGGCAGAAGCATGTTGACTTCCTAGAGTACGAACATTGGCCAGTGTCCTGTACGGCTACAAAAGGCAGTTGGTACGTCGGGTACCGAAAAAAGGGCAGAGGTTTGTAGACTTTGGTGTCGATGTTTCCGACAAGACCAAACAAGGAAGAATTTATATCTTTGATTAGGTCCTCCAACCCTATGTGTGGTCAGTCTGTTACCTCATAGGGCTGGACGCGCGGAATCATGTGCACGATGGACAGAACTACTTCTCGCAACTTCCTTTCAAGGTCAGGCAATGCCCCTGCTCGTTATTCTGATTGGGTACGTCGACCACTGCTAAGGAAGATGATAGGTTTCGACCAGCGCTACTCCGGTCTGTCCGTTTACTCCGGAAACGAGATCGCTTTTGATTTGCGCGATCATGGCGTCGGAATTGGCCAAACGCGGGCGCTGCGAAACATCTTCATTCCACGGATTGGTCACGGGCATGATTTGCATCGCCGAAACAACCGCGTCGGCTTCCGGGGTATTGAATAGAGTAGGCCTTGCAACCTGCGGCCTGGACCAAGAATTCGTGCTTCCTGATTAATCCGCTCGGCCGCGCCGTCTCTTGTTGCCAACAACAAGATGCCAATTGCAAAAAACAATCTCCTGATTTCCTCATTACCCGCGGAAAATCGGAGATCACTTCCCGCGGGTTTCAATGGAGCAGCAGTCACGCCTCGCTATTCCTCTCAACTGGCGCAATCTTTCCCAGGACGAAGATCTGGTGGCTGTGCGTTGGGGTGATTGTCGGGCTAGGGTTCAGGCGACTTATGGCCGAAAGCCCCTCCCCCAGGTGTGACATCGACGCCGTTCTGGCTGCACACGATCGGCAGTTGCTCGACTTGCCTGCTGTCGTCGGCGTTTACCCCGGTGTTCTGGCGGATGGCAGAACGCCCTGCCTCAAAGTGATGCTGGCGCGACCCACGCCGGAAAACGAGCGTAAGATACCGCGCGAAATCGAAGGTTATCCGGTGGTGACAGAAATTTCAGGCGAGATTCGCCCACTTCGTCCGTGAGACCATTTAGCGGCGCAGTACGGAATTTTGAGCTGCGGATGCTAGTGAGAGAGGCGAGGTCGACGTTTCCCGATCGCCGACGCGATACTCTTGCAATGTCGCAGTTTTCTTCTCGTCGTTTGATTTGAATTGTCCATTTTGTGGAACGGTCGGTGCGGACACTGGCCTTTGTGGGGTCGCTAATGCAGGCGAGCTATATGATTTCCGCGGCCAATAGCGTGGCCCCAAAAAGTCATCGTTTTCAACGACGAAAAACGTTGAACAAACTAAACCGCTGCAGGCAAAGAGACCGATGACGAGCGCGAGTTGCATAGAGTGATAACGCGGTA
>QHQU01000247.1 GCA_003219925.1 Verrucomicrobiota bacterium | reverse complement strand
AATAATGTAGCTCAAGGATAAACGAAAGAGCGGGTCGGCGCGGTTGAATAGCATAAGCGAGCCGATCAGAAACGAAATGATGCCGCCCATTGTCAGGACACCGTGCGTTGGCGCGTAGATATCAAAGATGAAGAGCATCATTGCCAGCGCGATCAACACAATCCCGGTAACGTTGACCGGCAGGATCGCGGCCAGATAAAGCGCGAGGATCAAGGCAATCGCGCCAACCACGCCGGGCAGAATCGCGCCGGGCGTGGTCATTTCACCGATAATTCCGTAGATGGCGATGAGCATGAGAATAAACATGACCTCAGGCCGCCAGAGCTGTTGAAAGACGCGCTCGGATGGGGACATTTTGATCTCCGCGATCTCTGCCGTGGCGGTATTCAGCGCCTTGCCATCTACGGCGCGTCCGTTCAATCGCTTTAGTAACTCAGGCGTATCCGCGGCGATTAAATCGATCACTCTTAATTCGAACGCTTTCTCCGCGGTGATCGATGCACTTTCGCGCACGGCGGATTTCGCCCAATCGACATTGCGATGGCGCTTGGCGGCGATTGTCTCGATATAGCTCACCGAAAAGTTCTCGAGCTTCTGTTTCATCGTCTCGTCGGGCTTTTGTTCCTGGCCACTGGGGATACCACCTAGCATCACCGGATGCGCTGCACCAATTGTCGTGGCTGGCGCCATTGCCGCCACGTTTGCGGCAAGGGTAATGAAGCAACCGGCGCTGGTCGCGGTTGCACCCGTCGGCGAGACGTAAACCACCACTGGCACCGTGGAACCCAAGAAATCCTGCACGATTGTCTGCGTTGAATCGAGCAAGCCACCCGGCGTGTTGAGTTGAATGACCAGGCATTGTGCGTTCTGCGTCCGCGCTTCATCGATACTTCGCGCAATATAGCTCGCCGTTGCCGGACCAATTGCTCCGTTGATTTTGATAAGAGCAACCTTCTCCGCCGCCGGCGCACTCGCGCAGACAAGGCAGAACGTCAGGCATATTAGCGCACTCTTCATCTCAATCTGCGCCGTAAACTACCACTTCCTGCTGCAATCTCTACGTTTAGACAGGTTAGCGCGAGCGATTGTATTCCTTCAGCAACTGTTGCAGCCGTTCGCGGGGTAAAGCTTCTACCTTATGATTGTCGCGACCGATCATGTCCTGGTTATCGACCAGAGCGTTGATGATGGCTTCTTCGGTCGCTTCGACCGTGGCAGTGAAAAGCGGATCCATCAGATCGTTCGGCATGGTTTCGATGGTACGAATCGGGGGTTTGGCGTCGGCGGCATGCGGGTTGGCCGTAGAAAAAGCGATGAATAGATCGCCGGAACCGTTACCAGAAACGCTGCCGGTGCGGGCTAGACCGAGAGAAGCACGGCGGGCCAGACGTTTCAGTTGATGCGGGAGGAGAGGCGCATCGGTCGCAACCACGATGATGATGGAGCCGGTTTCCCGTTTGTAAACGGAGCCGGGAATTTTCTTTCCGACTTCTAGTCCGCGAATCGTTAGCTGCGGACGACGGCCGCAATTCGCCTGAACGAGAACGCCTATGGCAAACTGTTTTGTTTCGGAAGAACCGCGGCCGGCAACCGCGGCTACAGGGATCATTCGCGAAGCGGTTCCGGTGCCACCTTTAAATTCGTAACAAATCATGCCGGTACCGCCGCCAACGCTCCCCTCCTCGATCGCCCCACTTTGCGCAGCCTCAATCGCGTGGGCGACGTCTTCCGGTTTAACGTGAAAACCATCGACGTCGTTGAGCCAGCCGTCCCAAGTCTCGGCCACCACGGGGAGACTCCAGGCGAAACCTTCCGCGTCCGGGCCGCCGTGAGCGAGACGCCAGGCAATCACGGCGTCACGCGCGACTCCGACGCTGTGGGTGTTGGTGAGCACGATCGGGCCTTCCAGAAATCCGCTCTCCTCCACCCAGGCAGTGCCGGTCATTTCACCGTTGCCATTTAACGAGAAATAGCCGGCGAAGACGGGATCATTCATGGCAGCGCGACCACGGGGTAGAATTGCCGTCACACCAGTTCGCACCGGACCTTTGCCGACTTCGAGCTTACCCTCCCCGCTGATAAGAGTGGTGTAGCCAACTTCGACTCCAGGGACGTCAGTAATGGCATTGAATTTTCCCGGGGTGCCATCGAATGGGATGCCGAGATCACGGGCACGAACGGTTTTTGTTGGCGCCGGGATGGGCTCGCGCGCGGAGGCGTCGAGGACAAGCAGGAGTGAAAGCAGGAGACGAAAAGGCGACCGCAGAATGTCACTCATTGATTATGTCCTATACGTCACATACTAACGGTCGGCGGAGCTCGCACCGTTTACGAAACGCTGATGCAACAGATCCCGATCACGGTTTCGATGCGAGGGGACTGAATTTATCCTCGGCGAAGAGCGACCAGGGGCCTTTGCTTTTTTGCCGCATGACCGAGGTCCAATTCTTGGTTGCCGGATCGAAGGCGTAGGCATTCATGAACTGGCTGCCGTCGGGGTTATTGAAGGTGAAATAGATGGAATGGGCAGCTTCGTCGAGGGTGCCGTAACCGATTACTCCCGAGGCGCGGCCACCAAAGACGTCGAGCCAATGCAAAACGTAGCGCGACATTTTGTGATCGAACCCGATAAAGGCCATCGCTTCGTATTGAGGCGGGGTCGCGACATCGAGGTAATGCAACTCGAGGAATTGATGATTGAGGACCCAGCCGACGCGCACGGTATTTTCGGCAGTGCGGCCGTCGCCGAATTTTCGAACGACACGCCAGTTGCCGACCAGTTTATCCAGCAACGGATCCTCGAACGTGGCGTCACGTCCATCCGAGGGAGTTGGGGACTGCGCGCTCATCGTGACAGCGAAGAGCGGAAGGGCGATGAACAAGGGAAAACGCTTCATGCCGCGATAATGACAGACTTTCATCTTTCGC
>QHQU01000275.1 GCA_003219925.1 Verrucomicrobiota bacterium | reverse complement strand
CGGAAACCTACCAGGTAAAAATTCCGCGCGGTGTGCGTGAAGGGCAGCGCATTCGTCTCGCCGGTCAGGGCGAGGCCGGCGAGCGCGGTGGAAAAAGCGGCGACTTATTTTTGCGCGTGCGACTGGCGCGGCATCCCGATTTCTCGGTTGAGGGGAGCGATCTTGTGCATGAAGTGAAAATTGCCCCGTGGCAGGCGGTCCTGGGTGATCAAATTATTGTGCCGACGCTGGAGGGGAACGCTCGTTTGAAATTGCCGCCGGGCACGCAAGGCGGTCAGCGTTTTCGTTTGCGTGGCCGTGGGTTGCCGGGCGTTTCGGGGCAGCGCGGTGATTTATATGTCGTGATGCAAATTACCGTGCCAAAAAAATTGAGCGACTCCGAACAAAAACTCTGGGAACAACTCGCGCAGTTGCACGGAAGTGAAAAATCCGATTAAACAACACGATGAAGATTTCGCTCGGATCCGATCACGCCGGTTTCAAATTGAAAGAAAAAGTCAGGGCCTTACTCGGCCAGCTTGGGCACGAAGTGAAAGATGTTGGGACGTTCGCGGCCGAGCCGCCGGTAGATTATCCGCTGTTTATTCGACCGGCCGCGGAAGCGGTTGCGCGTGGCGAATGCGAACGGGGAATTGTCTTCGGTGGCTCCGGCAACGGCGAGGCGATGGTGGCGAACAAAGTGCACAGGGTGCGTTGCGCGCTGTGTTGGAATTTGGAAAGCGCGCGGCTTTCCCGCCAACATAACGACGCCAATGTACTCTCTCTGGGTGAGCGACTGATCGAAGAAAATCTCGCGCTGGAAATTGTGCAGGTCTGGTTGAAGACCGAGTTCGAAGGCGGGCGACACGCGGCGCGTGTCGCGATGTTGAACGCGATGTAAGGTCCAGTGCGCGCATCCGAAAAACGATTGTAGCCGTGGTCGTTGGCCGCGGCTGAAGATTTTGAGGGACCGCGGCTACAACAGGCGATCGGCGCAGACTGCCCCAAGAAAGATCGCACTCACAAACGCATTCGAGTTGAAGAAAGCGCGATTGATCGCGGCAAGATCATGGAGCTGGCGCGCGCTGCGATGCTCGTAAAAGAGCGCGGCCGCGATCGGAATCATCGCGGCGAAGTAAATCGGGCCGAGTTTTGCCGTAATCCCGAAAGCAATCAGCGCCAGAAGCATTAAAAGATGGAGAAACTGCGCGACCCGCAGACTGGCGGCGAGACCGAGGCGAACCACCAACGAATGCAACCCTTCATCCCGATCGAAGTCGTAATCTTGAGTGGCATAGATCAGATCAAATCCACTCACCCAACAAACGACTCCAAAGGCAAGGACGAGCGGCGGCAATTCCAGCCGGCCTGTTTGCGCGATCCAAGCCGCGACCGGCGCAATCCCGAGGGCGAGACCCAGAAAGAAGTGCGTTGCGTCAGTAAAATGTTTGGTGAGCGAATAGAAAAAAATGATGCCAAGCGCGATCGGCGAAAGCGCGAACGTCAGCCGATTGATATTTGCAGCAAAAAAAACAAAAAGGGCGCTGCTGAAGATGAGACAAATGAAAATGATGTTCCTGGTCGCAAGGAGATGACGGCTCCGCGTCCGCGGATTGCGCTGATCAATCTCCCAATCAACGAAGCGATTGAAAAGCATTGCCGCCGTGCGAGCCGTAATCATACACCCCAGGACCAGCAGCACGATCTTGAGACTGGGCCGGCCGTTGGCTGACACGACCAGGGCGGAGAGCGCGAAGGGCAGAGCAAAAACGGTATGAGAAAAGCGAATGAGCCGAAGAAATCGGGCGAACGCGCCGCCACGATTTTGCGCGACCGCGAAATCGTGAAGCACATTCTGCTCACTCATGAATCGAGCAATGATTCGAGCTGCTCACGCGCGCGAATCATGATGGGATTTCCGTGGGCAAAAAAAATCCGCGAGAAATCGAGATCCAGCAGTTTGCGGAGTGATCGGACCATTTGTTTTTGGTTGGTGCAATATTTTCGGGGCAACAAGGTGAAACCATGCGGATCAAAGTTGATGAGCGCGTCGCCCATTATCAGTGTGCCGCCGTCATCCGGATGATAAAGAGCAAATTCGCCGTCCGCGGCGCCTTCGATTCGAATGACCCGCAGCGGGCCGATAGCAAGACCGTCATGCAGGTTGTGGCTATGGGGGAGTTCTCCACGTAGTTCCGGCGGCACAAAAATCGGAGCGGAGTAGGAGTGGGCGAAAGTTGCAGCATCGCGAGCATGGTTCGCATTTGTGATAACAATTCTGTCAACGCGACCAAGTGATTCCAAGTCTGTCTGGTGTGCGGGCGGGAGTGCGATGGGATCAATAATGATGAGC
>QHQU01000274.1 GCA_003219925.1 Verrucomicrobiota bacterium | reverse complement strand
TTGTGCGCGAGGCTGACCTCGCCGGGGTTCGGAATGGCGCCCCCGCCGAGCAACCCGATATCGCTAATCGTATGATGAGGCGAACGGAAAGGGCGCGTTGGCACGAATGATTGTTCCGGCGTGAGTAATCCGGCGATGCTGTGGATCTTCGTCGTCTCAATCGCTTCCTCCAGCGACATCGGTGGAATGACCGTAGCAATGCGTTTCGATAACATCGATTTGCCCGAGCCCGGCGGCCCGACCAGAAGAATGTTGTGACCGCCGGCAACGGCCACTTCCAGCGCGCGCTTTACGTGCCCTTGTCCCTTCACATCCGCGAAATCGACGTCGTAGCTTTGATGGCTCGCGAAGAATTTATCGAGATCGCCGCGGGTGGGCTGAAGGGTGCATTCGCCGCAAAGAAACGAAAACGTTTCCCGTAAATTGCGCACGCCATAAACGGCAATTCCCTTCACCATTGCGGCCTCCTGCGCGTTCGCTGCCGGAACAAAGAGCGCTTTCTTTCCGCGTCTCCGCGCTTCAATCGCCACCGGCAAAACTCCTTTCACCGCGCGCACCGCGCCATCGAGCGCCAGCTCGCCGACGAAACTGTATTGAGCAAACGCCGCCGTGTCTGTTTCCTGGCTGCAGGCGATCATACCCAATGCGATCGGCAGATCGAAACTCGGTCCTTCTTTTTTGATATCGGCGGGCGCCAGGTTCACCGTCGTGCGTCCGCGCGGCCAATAGTATCCGCTGTTGGTAATGGCAGTCGTGACGCGGTCTTTGCTTTCCTTGACCGCGGCATCGGGCAATCCAACAACGACTATCACAGGCAATCCGCCGGCCGAGTTCACTTCGATCTCGACTTCGTAAGCATCAACGCCGAAAACGGCGGCGGAATAAATTTTGGCGAACATCTGCGCGAGGTTGGCAGAGAAATTTTGTCGCGAAAAGGGGCAAATCCCATTTTCAGTGAAAGCGCGGGCGAAAGAGAGCCTTTCCGGCCTGCAGTACGCCCGTCGCATGCCTGTCATCCCGACCGCACGGCCGAGGGACCTCGCCCGAGCTAGTGGATCCACGAGGTTGTTTGGGGCCCAGTTGCCCGCTCGTGGGTCCCTCGACGTCTTCACGTCTCGGGGATGACGCGCGCGTTATTTAACGTTATATATTAGGTCCCCGTGCGCGGTTTTGGCGCGGCTGCGAAAAATCGAAGCGGCGAAGCGGGAATTTTTGGCGCGTTTTTGTTCGGCAACTGGAGCAAAGTTGTGGTCGCTTGCTCCGCGGCCAAAAATCGCACGGATTCTCAAATTTCCATAGCCGGTAAATGCCTGACACTGAGCGAGAAAACGTTATTTGAACAAAACACATCCGGCAAATGTCAGAACTGAGAATATTTAACCTTGTTAACGACTTTCGCGCGTGATAAATGCTGCGACTAAGGAATGCCGGCGAAACCTAAATAGTCGGAGCATGTATACCGTACCCCCCTTTCACGTTCATGAAGAGAAGTTTTATGGCTGCTGAAGATAGCGATACTGGAATAAAGATTTACCTGCGTGAGATCGGGCAAATCCCTCTGCTCACTCCCCAACAGGAGATTGACCTCGCCGCCAAAATTAAGCGTGGCGACAAGGAAGCTCGCGCGCTGATGATTCGTTCGAATTTGCGCCTGGTCGTTAAGATCGCGCACGACTACGCGAATCTTGGATTGCCGCTGCTCGATTTAATCTCGGAGGGAAACATCGGGCTGATGAAAGCGGTCGAGCGCTTCGATCCGGCGAAGGGTGGAAAACTTTCCACCTACGCTGCGTGGTGGATCAAGCAATCAATCAAACGCGCACTCGCCAATCAATCGAAGACCATTCGCCTGCCGGTGCATCTGGTGGACAAAATTTCCAAGATGCGACGCGTCTCCTTGCAAATGAGCGAGGAGCTGGGCCGCGAACCGACCGACGACGAACTCGGTGAAGAAATCGGAATTGCTGCGGGAAAAGTTTCGCAATTGAAAACGGTCTCGATCCGGCCCGCATCGTTAGACGCGCCAATCAGCGATGACGATTCGACCGAGTTCGGTGAAATCGTCGGCGACGAAGAAGCGATGACGCCGTTCGAATTGTTGCGCGACAAAAACCTGCGCAACGAGGTGGGCGGTCTTCTCGAAGTACTGGACGATCGCGAACGCAAAATTATTTTCTCGCGCTTCGGGCTCGACGGCGGCAAGCCGAAGACGCTGGAAGAAGTTGGGAAAAAATTTGGGGTAACGCGCGAGCGCATTCGGCAGTTGCAGAACATTGCGTTGTCGAAATTGCGTCGCGCCCTGGCGAAAAAAGAGCGGCCGATCGACATCGATCTCGAGATGCCGGTCGAGGCGTAAGAGCTACTAACAAGTATTAGGGAAAACGCGCGGCGCGATCCGCGCGTTTTTTCTTTTCGTCTGGGAAACACAGGTCATAGACCTGTGTGGCGCACAGACCTCAGGTCTGTGTTCCGTTCTCAGCGCGCTGTCATTCGGAGCCGTGCAGACAATGCCAGTCCGGCTCGGACCGAGGAACCTCACGATTGTCCGATGACACGCGACCTTTGGGGAGGTCCCTCGCTACGCTCGGGATCACATTTTATTTACCGCGCTGTTCGTAATTGCACGGTGTCCACCAACGTATCGCCTGCGCGCAGGTCGCTGATAATCACCAGATTGTCGCCCGGCGAAGTCAGTCCCGCGTCGCGCAGATATTTCTCGGCTACTTCGATGGTGGCATTAGGATCATCCGAAAATTTTATCCGCACTGGATACGTTCCCCAACAAAGCGCGAGTTGGCGTCGCACTTCCTCGCTCGGAGTGAAGGCAAAAATCGTGGCGTTTTCCGGACGCAGATTCGCAGTATTACGAGCCATTGTGCCGTGCCGGGTAAACACGATGATCCGTGCTCGCGAGAGAGAATTCGCCAGCACGATCGCAGATGCGACGGTTTTTTGTCGCACATCTTCCAGCACAGCTGCTTTGGCGTAACCGGCGCCACCGCTGCGCTCGATGCGTAATGCCACTCGATTCAAGATGCGCACACATTCCACCGGATAATCCCCGATGCTGGTTTCTCCACTCAACATGACGGCATCGGCTTGCTCGAAAACCGCGTTCGCTACATCGGTAATTTCCGCGCGAGTCGGGAGGGGATTGTGGATCATCGATTCCAGCATATGCGTCGCGACCACTACCGGTTTTCCGAGATGCGCGCAAAGTTTCACAATTTTTCGCTGAATAATGGGCAGTTCCTCGATCGGGCATTCGATTCCGAGATCTCCGCGCGCCACCATGATGGCATCGGCGGCGGCGATGATCTCGTGGATCAAGCGGACAGCGGACTGATCTTCGATCTTCGCCATCACCTGGGCTTTGC
>QHQU01000273.1 GCA_003219925.1 Verrucomicrobiota bacterium | reverse complement strand
CTGCCGCGCCCACTCGCCGAACGAGAATTTTCCGCTGGAAAACCTCGATGCCGGAATCCGGATCAATAAAGCAGTGCTGAAGGAAATCGACGCTTGAATGTCAGCTCGAACGACGCGCAGCGGAGTCGATGGATCCCGGCCCACCATCCTTAAGCTCTCGACGTTTCTGGCGTCGGTTCTAGTCCTATCGGCCACAATTTCACCGCCATTAGCCGCGGAAGAATCCGTCGGTGAAAAAATCAAAAAGATTTTTTCCACGCCGACGCCAACTCCTACTCCACACAGACGGAAAAAATCCAGCACCAAGAAAAAAGAATCGGCGTCGCCTTCGCCGAGTTCGTCCCCCAAAAAGAAATCCGTCTCTTCATCGCCAAGCGCGTCTCCATCGTCGAAGGCAAAAAAGAAGTCTTTGCCAACGCCGGAGCCGAGCGAAACGCCACCGCCATCGCAAATACCGACGCCTTCTCCTTCGCCTACCGCAACGGCGGCTCCCGAAAAAGGAAAGCGCGGCGCGCCGAATGCGACTTTGTTACCGGAAGCGATCAGTGGTTTCGAGAATTATCCGCCAAAAGTGCAGCAACTTCTCAATTCGGCACTCGAACTCACAACACGCAATCTGGATTACAAATACGGCTCAGCCGATCCAGATAACGGCGGGATGGATTGCTCAGGCTTTGTCTATTTCGTGCTCAAACAAAACGGCGTGGACGGGGTGCCGCGCGACTCCAGCGAGCAATACATCTGGGTGCGACGAGCTGGGAAATTCGAGCCGGTGATGAGTCGGAAAGAGGATTCCTTTGAATTCGATAATCTAAAACCGGGCGACTTGCTCTTCTGGACCGGTACTTATGCGATTCAGCGCGATCCACCGATCACGCACGCCATGATCTATCTTGGACGCGAGAAGAAGAATGGTGCCCGCGTCATGGTGGGTGCGAGTGACGGCCGGACTTATCAGACTCAGCAGCGATTCGGCGTGAGCGTATTCGATTTCAAAATGCCGCGCGCGGACAAAGATGAGGCTGAAGATGGTAAGGCGCACCCGCGATTCGTTGGCTACGCGCACATTCCGGGATTGCGCGACTGAAACTACGCCGCGAAGGTGGATCGAGCAGTCCTCTGATCGATGCTAGAGGATGGCGGCGGAAGCCGCCGCAATCATTTTAATATCGCCCGCGGAGCGGTCGATCCACCTGGCCGCGCTCAAGAGATATGTAGCGCGTCGGATCGGGAATTCCGGCTTCGCGAAAACCTTTCGCGCGTAACAAACAGGAATCGCACTCGCCACAGGCTCTGCCGTCTGGCGTCGGGTCGTAACAACTATGGGTTAACGAGAATTGGACGCCAAGTTCGACCGCTTTCCGAATGATCTGTGCCTTCGTCATCTCAATTAACGGCGCATGAATCCGATAATGGACGCCGTTTACTCCCGCTTTCGTCGCCACCCGCGCCAATTTTTCAAATTGAGCGATGAATTCCGGCCGGCAATCAGGGTATCCGCTATAATCCAACGCGTTCACCCCGATGAAAATGTCATGCGCACCTATTACCTCAGCCCAGGCCAAAGCGTAGCTAAGGAAGATTGTGTTTCGCGCCGGTACGTAGGTAACGGGAATTCCGCCTGCCATCTCGTCTGCGCCGCGATTTTTCGGAACTTCGGTCGTGTCGGTTAGGGCCGAACCGCCAAACCCGCGCAAATCGATCTCGATCACTCGATGCTCGCTGACGCCCAAAGATTTGGCGACTTGTTCGGCAGAGTCGATCTCAATCTCGTGACGCTGTCCGTAGCGAAAGGAGAGCGCGAAAACATGATAGCCTTCCTCTTTCGCGATCGCCAGCGTCGTCGCCGAGTCGACACCGCCGCTCAGCAAAACAACTGCGGGTTTCATCTCCTGCCGGTAGGTCGACGCGCTGCGGAGCCATCGCTCTTCGCTGGCCTGACAGAGTCTCCCCCTACCGAGCGATCAGGAAAACTCGCCCGCACCGTCAGCGCGATCCCGCCGCGAGCGGAGAAGGAGGCGGTAATGTTTGCTTCACGTGGTTGGCAGGCTCGAACGAGGTCATCAAGAATGCGGTTCGCCACCGCCTCGTTGAACCCGCGTTCATTGCGAAATGAGGCCAGGTAAAATTTTAGCGATTTGCTTTCTACGCAAAGTTTCCCCGGGATGTAATCGATCTCGATTTTGGCAAAATCTGCCTGTCCGGTTACCGGACAAAGGGAAGTAAAATCTGACGTTTCAAAATGAACTCGGTAATTGCGTCGCGCCGGGTTTGGGAAAGTTTCCAAAGTGGCCTCCACCGGAGAAGCGGGAATGCGTGCCTCGCTCCGCCCGAGCAGAGTTAAGTGCGCTGATTTCGCTTTTTTTGCCACGCGCGATTATCGTGCGAAATCAGTAGCGTTCAAACTTCGCCGCCAAGGCGAATGGAACACGGGCCTGAGGCCTGTGCGCCCAGCGGGGATTCTCCTCGCTGTTCGTGCAGCGCAGTTTCAGCGGAGCAGAACTCCGCTGAACGAAACACTTTGGACGTCTGTGTTCCTGGAGCATGGTGATCCAGCACCAATCTAGGTTTGCCTCATTTCAACACGGCACCGTTGCCCCGTCGCCGTTATTTAATAGAATCGACGAGCCCATGAGAGAGACATCAACCGGCGTTGCCAATCCCGCGGTTATCGACTTGTTCGGCGTCGATCAAAAAACCGGCGAAGTGTTGCTGGTGATGAACGAACCCAGGCCGTGGGATGGCAGTCATCAGCAGCTGCACGAAATGCAGGAAAAATTCAATGCTTACGCGTCATTTATTCTCGACGGTGAAATGACAGAAGCGCATCCGGAACTTGCCGGTCGGATCGCGCGGATCCAATTGCGCTGCGAGTACATGCCGGGCAAAGAGGCGTTGGCATTGTTGCAAGCGATCCACGACCAACTCGAACTACAAGCGATTAGAGTGGAAGT
>QHQU01000272.1 GCA_003219925.1 Verrucomicrobiota bacterium | reverse complement strand
CGTCTTGCCGCACCCGGGTGGCCCGTAAAGGAGAAATCCTTTCGGAGTGGCATGGTGAAATTTCTCGAACAAATGCGGATGCAAAAGCGGCAGCTCGATCGCATCCTTGATCGCGTCGATCGCTCGCTCCTGTCCGCCGACTTTCGACCAGGGCAATTCCGGCACGTTATCGAGATAATGTTCGTGCGAGCCGGGCGCTGACATCATCTCCAGCGCCATGCGATAATTGGAATCCACCCGCACTTCGTCGCCTTGTTTCACCGCCGTTTTGGTCAGCTGCGCGGAACGTTGCAGCACCAACGATTGTGTCCCGTGTTCATTGCCAACGCGTAGCCGGTCGGTTCCGATCACTTCGGTAACCTTGGTAACGGGGCCCGCCGGTTCGAAGCCCAGATCGCCCACGATGACGAAAGCTTCATTCACCAGCACGCGTGTTCCCTTTTTTAACTTCGCCATCGGAATACGCGGATCGACGTTGCAATAATAATCCGCCCCACCCACGACGATGTGGGCGGTCTCTTTGCCAACGTTGCCGAGAAAAGTGCCAATGCGATTGGCGGGCGAGGTTACCTTTTTGATGACTTCCTCGAGCTTCTCGATTGTTTGCCGCGCTTCGATGAAGATTTCTTCGCGCTGGGAAATTTCCATGCGCAAATCGAGCAGCTCGCGTCGCAAGGCATCGCCGGGGGGAAGTGTCGCAATCAAAAGATCGACGCGATCGAGCAAGTCGAATTCCCTTTGTCCCTCGTGCCGCTCGTCGCTCATCCGTTTTTCACCCGATTAGACTATACGATGTGGAGAATTGTTCGACAATCCTCGCAGTCGCATTCTCTTGAAGCATTAAACGGCCCACGCCTATTCAACAGCAGGAATCGTTCACCGTTGCGGGGTCAATTGGCGTGATGCGACGGAATACAGACTCCCAGTTTCGTCTGAACCTTACCGTGTGTTTGTGGCCCAGCGAAACAACACCTGCAAGACACGTCCGATCCAGTAAAACCAGATTGTCCCCAGAACCATGTAGAAAGCCGCATCCCAAAGCAACTTATTGCGCGGAAAGCCGATCAAAGCATCGGAAAGACCATTGAACGCCAGCGAAGCGGGCCAATCAATCGGAAGAGCGATAAGAGGAAGTAATCCTGCACGCTGTGGGTTTGCGATCGCGCTCCCAAAGATTAGCCCACACAACAGGATATGTGTAGTTGCAAGACTTTCTGGCAGACGTCTCATGAACGAAGCGAAACGAAAATATCACTGGTTGGGGAAATCGACCACGGATTATGGGCGTCTGAGCTTTCTTGCGAAGAATTTTGGGGACCGAGTTAAAGGCGAGCGTACCACTGCCTCCGTTGACAAAAAACGAGGCGAATGCTATCCGTCGCGCAACTTTAACTCTCGTCCCTTGACGGTAAAGTAGGGTAGAGTTGAATAGTCTGTTTATGTTATTGAATAGTCAGGTCCTGGTGCTCAACCGTCTCTGGCAGGCGGTCAACATTTGCTCGGCGCGCCGGGCTTTTGCCCTGGTCTATGCCGGACATGCCCAGGTCGTGGCCACCGATGGTACAAATAATTTCCTGACTCACGACTTCGATAGCTGGCGCGATTTTTCCGTGCAATCGCCAGAGCCCGAAATGGTGACGACGATTTCGTGGAAGATCCGTGTTCCACGCGTGATCGTGTTGCTCTTGTTCGATCGGCTACCGAAAAAGGAAGTGAAGTTCACCCGGCACAACGTCTTTGAACGGGACAAGAATACCTGCCAGTATTGCGGAAACATTTTCGAGCGGAGCGAGCTCAACCTCGATCACGTTCTCCCCCGAGACCGCGGCGGGCTAACGACATGGGAGAATGTGGTTTGCTCCTGCATCGGGTGTAACACCCGCAAGGGCAACCGGCTCCCGCATGAAGCACACATGACACTGATCCGCAAACCGAAGCGTCCGAAATGGCGTCCGTTTGTGCAGGTAACCTTCACGACGCAACAGCATGAGAGCTGGCGGCATTTCGTCGATCTGGCGTACTGGAACGTCGAACTCAGCGATTGATTGTTGAAGCGGCGCTCTATGAGCGCCGAAACCTAGCCGAACCGGCGGTCATAGACCGCCGCTACAGGTGCGCGAATTGTCTAGCGCAGCGCGTCGAAAATCGGCTGCGGGTAAACGCCGAGCAAGAATGTTCCGGCGATCATGACGATGATGGAGAAGCGAGTGAGTGGGCTAACGACAATTTTGCCAGCCGAGGACGGAGCTACATCCCAGTAAATGGCGCGGACTACCTTGAAGTAATAGTAAAAGCCGGCGCCAACCGTTATGACGGCGACGACAACGAGTCCGAAATGGTGAGCAGAAACGGCGGCGTCGAAAACAAGGAACTTGCCGAGAAACCCGGCGGTAAAGGGTACACCGGCGAGCGAGGCCATCGCTACCAGCATGGCGAAGGCGAGAAAGGGTGACCGCTGGGAAAGCCCGGCGAAGTTTTCCAATTGGTCGCTTCCGCCCTGGCTAACGAGAACCAGCACAGCGAAGCTGAGCAGTGTCATCAAAAGATAAGCGACGAGATAAAAAGCAACAGCACGTCCGGAAAGCGAGACTACTGCCACGAGTAGATAACCGGCGTGGGCAATACTTGAGTAAGCGAGGAGCCGTTTAACATTCGTTTGTGGCAGCGCCGCGAGGTTGCCGTAGATGAGAGTGAGGACGGCGATCGCAACAAGCACAGTGCGCATTCGCGGCAAAATAAGAAATGGCTCGAGCACACGCAGAAGGACGATAAAGCCAGCGGCCTTCGAACCCACCGACAGATAGGCTGTTACCGGAGTGGGCGCGCCCTGGTAAACATCCGCTACCCAAATATGGAATGGAACGGCGGCGATTTTAAAGCCAAGTGCGACGATGACGAGAACGCCGCCAAAAAGCGCGGCGTTCTGCTCAAGCTCGGGCCGCGAAAATACAGTCGTAATCTTTTGCAGATTCGTTTCGCCAGTTGCTCCAAAGATCCAGGTAATCCCGTAAACGAGAAAACCCGTCGCGACCGCACTAAGCACCAAATATTTCACGGCCGCTTCCAGCGAGGCAGGATTACGC
The DNA here is from genome assembly GCA_003219925.1 of Verrucomicrobiota bacterium. Taxonomy (GTDB): domain Bacteria; phylum Verrucomicrobiota; class Verrucomicrobiia; order Chthoniobacterales; family UBA10450; genus AV69. The sequence continues at coordinate 489 of QHQU01000272.1, read as the reverse complement.
CGGGTAAAGCCAACCAGCACATAGAAGGAAATTGTGACCAGCTCTAACGAAACGAAAATCAACACGAAATCGATGGCCGAGGCCATCCACATCAGCCCGGCGCAGGTGAATAAGGGCAGGGTGAAAAATTCGCCGAGCCCGGACTGTGGCGTCGCGGCGGGAACGCCAAGCAAGACCGAGGGCGCGAAGTCAAGCATCATCACCAGCACGCCCGCGGTGGTGGCGAGGGCAATTCGCTTAAAAAAAAGTGAGAGTGCGTCGGCAGAATAAAAATTCCAGAGTGGAGCCGACACGGCAGACGACTGAGGCGCGACAAAGAAGGTCGCCAGAAAAATTACCCCCAAGCCGCATAAGGCCGCGTAAGCGAGAAAGCGGCGGTCGAGTTGGGAAGCGAAAGATTCGACCAAGAGAATGATTGCGCCGAGAACAAGCACTGCAACTTCGAGGTAAGGCGCTGGGATCATTGCGTCGCGGTGAAGTAATTACGGA
>QHQU01000063.1 GCA_003219925.1 Verrucomicrobiota bacterium | reverse complement strand
CCCTCCAGGTTCGCGGTGCCGGATCAACCGATGGTAGCGCCACCACCGTCGCTGGGCAACGATTCGCGCCCGAGTGATAGCAATCGTCCTGAACCCCAAATCGAACCGCAGCGTGATCAGCAATTTCAAATCATCGGCGTGCTCAACCGTCTTTACGTGCTGATGGAAAATTCCGACGGGCTCGTTTTGGTGGATCAACACGCCGCACACGAGCGAATTTTGTTCGAGGAATTGCGCCGACGGATGGAAGAGCAGGGAGTGCCGTCGCAGCGCATGCTATTGCCGCAGATCTTTTCGTTGCCGCCGCGCGATGCGGAATGGGTCGAACGTAATGTCGCAACGTTGCAGAAAATGGGAATTGGAGTTGAAAACTTCGGCGCCAACAGTTTTCGGGTCGATACCCTGCCAGCCTTTCTCGAAATCGCGGATGCTGCGGGATTCTTGCGCAAAGTGATCGACGAATTAATAACGACCAGCCGCAGCAGTTCGCCTCTGCGTCTGGGCGAAGACATGATCGCGAAAACCGTTTGCCGTCACGCCGTCAAAGCCAACGATCCGTTGCGTTATCCCGAAATCGAGAAACTAATTCGCGATTTGCTGGCCTGCGATCTGCCCTACTGCTGTCCCCACGGCCGGCCCACCATGATCCAAATTTCGCACGCCGAATTGGAAAAGAAATTCGGGCGAAAAGTCTAGAATGACCGTGCCGAGAATTGGAGTTGCTTCCAATCCGCGCTTTGCTATCCGGGCCGTTCTGCAACTCGCGAAAGGCGTTTTACAGCCCCCTTTCCCCTCATAGATTTCCGAATGTCAGAGCGACTCCTTGTTACCGGAGCGGGCGGCTTTATCGGGGGCCATCTCGTCGCCAATTTACTGCGCGAGGGTAACGAGGTGCGCGCGGTCGATATCAAGCCGTTGCAGGAATGGTATCAGGTTTTTCCGGAAGCCGAAAACTTGCAGTTGGATCTTTGTGGCAAGGATGCGTGTGAGCGCGCGGTCCGGGATGTCTCATTAATCTATAACCTTGCCGCCGATATGGGCGGAATGGGTTTCATCGAGAATAACAAGGCACTTTGCATGTTGAGCGTGCTGGTGAACACCCACATGCTGATGATGGCAAAAGAAGCGGGAGTTTCGCGTTTCTTCTACTCCTCTTCGGCTTGTGTTTACGCAGCCGATAAACAAACCAATCCGAACGTCACCGCTCTGAAAGAAGAAGATGCCTATCCGGCGATGCCTGAGGACGGCTACGGTTGGGAAAAATTATTTTCTGAACGAATGTGCCGGCACTTTCGCGAAGACTTCGGGTTGGAAACCCGCGTGGCGCGTTATCACAACGTCTATGGGCCACAGGGGACCTATGCTGGTGGCCGGGAGAAGGCACCGGCGGCGATCTGCCGCAAAGTAATTGAGGCAAAGCTTAGCGGAAATCATGAGATTGAGATCTGGGGCGACGGCCATCAGACGCGCAGCTTCATGTGGATTGATGACTGCGTGAAGGGGACACAAATGATCATGGACGGCGATTTCGTCGAGCCGCTAAACCTCGGCAGTAGTGAACTCGTTAGTATCAATCAGCTAGTCGACATGGTGGAGGAAATCGGGGGCGTAAAACTAAAACGGAACTACAATCTGAGAGCGCCCAAAGGAGTAAACGGTCGTAACAGCGATAACACGCTAATCCAGAAAATTTTTAATTGGGAGCCGGCGACAAAGCTACGCAATGGGTTGGAACCCACCTATCGCTGGATCTATGATGAGATGACAAAGGGTTCGCCGAAGGCGAACGCCAAGAACTGCACCAGCATCTCGGCATGATTGCCTGTCCGTAAAATACTTCCAACCGGGTAAAAGACAAAGGGCAAGTTTGTCCGAAGGTTTCTTCGAAATCGACGGTTGAGGGCATCGCATCACAACCCGATTCCATTAACCAGGAACGAGCGAAACCAGCGCTCAACCCTCGGTGGCTTCACTCGATTTCTTTTGATAGTCGCCTTTGCTAAGCACGCTTGGGTTGGCAGCCGCGTCGATTACCCAATCAACTGCAGGAAGGCTCTCGAAGTCTGAGGCGTTCCGAATATCGGCGTGCTGGACGGTGATTCCTCGTGAGCGCAAGTGCGAACGATTGATCTCGCTCCCGGGCCTGGCGAAGTCATCGATCCCGCTAATCTTGAAAGAAGGCCGGTGTTCATGAAACCAGCTGACGAGTGAACTACCTACAAAGTCGCAGATTCCGGTAATGAAAAGCTTCATCGCGAGAGCCGACAATGAGGTTCGGTTGAGGACCAGGCAAAATTAATTTTGACCATGGACACGCTGAAGATGACGCTCCTGCCATTGTAGCGAAAGCACGAACGAAAGGGTAGAGCTCTCACAGTGAACGATTTTCTTTTGTCCATTTTACTCGGGGTTGTCGAAGGACTAACGGAATTTTTACCGGTCAGCTCGACCGCTCATCTCCGGATCGTTGAAGCGCTACTGCGTCTCGATCTACATGACGCTTATTGGAAGATGTACACGATTGTGATTCAGCTGGGAGCAATCCTGGCGCTGCCGGTTTATTTTTGGAACCGGATCCTGAAATTTCTTTCAACCTTCCCACGCGGCGAAAGCGGAGACCGCAACATCTTTACCCATCCACTTGGTCTCACCATCATCGCCTTTGTTATCACCGCGGTGCCATCGTTTCTTTTGAAAAAACAAATCGGGCACAACCTGGAAAATCTTTGGGTGATGGCGTGGGCGCTGTTTATTGGTGGCATCATCATGTGGTTGGTGGACGCACTTTGTCGCAATCCGCACACGCTGCGAATGGAAGAAATGTCTTTGCCTCAGGCAGCTTGGATCGGTCTTGCTCAGATTACATCGGCGGTTTTTCCAGGGACATCACGTTCGATGTCAACCATTGCGGCCGGTCAGTTAGCCGGCCTCTCCCGAAGCGCGGCGTTGGAATTTTCGTTTTTCCTTTCGATGCCGACAATGGTGGTTGCGACCGGTTACGATTTGCTCAAGACCTTGCGGCATGGCGGCGATGAAACAAGACTCGCGCCTCTGGTCATGACCGGGCACAATTGGGTGGTGCTAATGATTGGCGCAATTGTTTCATTTGTGGTGGCGTTGGGCGTTGTCGCCTGGTTTATGAACTGGGTGCGGGCGCGCGGCTTCGCGCCTTTCGCAATTTATCGGATCGTTTTGGCGGTAGTGTTATTCGCGCTGCTAATGCGCGGTTTGATTTAAGAAATGGCTGCGACCGATGTTATCCTGCCCGATCTGCAAAGCTGCGTGCTGTGTGAGGACGTCCGGCACGAATTCAATGGCATGCAGACACTGGTAGGCGTCATCAACATCGTACCGGCCCCGCAATTACCAATCACCTGCATGCGACTCTGCATCTGGTCGCGCTGGTGCAGCGGCGCGGGGAGATTCAAGCAGCGCTCACGCATCGTCGGGGTAGATGAGCAACAGGTGCTGGCGCAGGCGGAGGTGGATTTTGAGTTAAAGGAGATGGAAGGGCATGCCACCAACGTCCATTACTTTGGCGGGGTGCAGTTCCAACAATTCGGGCTGCATCACGTCGAGATTTATCTGCAGGACGAACTGCGATTGCGTTTTCCGTTGCCAGTGGTGCGAGTGGTGGCGAAGTAAAGGCGAACAAAACGCCGAGCACCCAAGGCCCAACACTCAACACCCAACATTGAGCATTCGACTTCTACCGGTCTGGGATTGACGCCGAGTGATGAGAAATCATCATTCGGCACAGATGCCGAATGCAGCAGGCTGGAAGCCCCGCGCTCCCCTTACGCAGAAGGGCGCTATGCCCGCCAAAGGAGCAGGATTAAGATTATCAGAAGCAATAAGCCACCGCCGGGGTAATAACCCCAGCCCGAGCTATAGGGCCAGGTCGGCAATGCGCCGAGTAATAACAGCACCAAAATGATCAGTAGAATGGTACGCATATTTTGTTCAGATACCTCATTATCGTGCCGCGTGTCCAGAATGGTCTTGCGCGCGCGGTCGCCGCTTTTATCCTGTCACGCAAGTCCCGAATGCCTCGACCGAGCGCATCGGGACAAAATTTTGCCCAAAAAAAGTCATGGCCAACACGATCCTGATCGGTGCGCAATGGGGCGACGAAGGGAAGGGGAAGATCATCGACGTGCTTACTGCCGACGCTGATATTGTGGTGCGCAGTCAGGGTGGGAACAATGCCGGCCACACCGTCATTCATCGCGGCAAGAAATATGTTTTGCATTTGATGCCATCGGGAATTTTGCGGCGCGCCAAAGTTTGCGTGATCGGCAACGGTGTTGTGGTCGATCCGGTCGCGCTGGTGAAAGAAATTAATGGCTTGAAGAAGCTAGGCGTCCGCATTGATCGCAATCTTCTGGTGAGCGACGCTGCGCATCTGGTTCTGCCGTACCATCGCGCCCTGGACGAACAGCGTGAGCTGCGGAAAGGGGTGGCGAAAATCGGTACGACCAAACGAGGGATTGGTCCTGCCTACGGCGACAAAGCGGCGCGAACCGGCTTACGGGTTTCCGATTTGATGCAGCCCAGGCTGTTTTCAAAGAAGCTCGAAGCGAAAATGCGCGAGAACAATGCCATCCTGCGAGCGCTGGGAGCGAAGCCGAATGATTTTCGCGAAGTGAACCAGCAATATTTGGCGGCGGGCGCAGCCCTGTCGCCGTTTGTGGCGAACACGGTGGTTTATTTACATCGCGCCTTGCAGAGCGGGCGCGAGATTTTGTTTGAAGGTGCACAAGGAACGTTCCTCGATATCGATCATGGGACCTATCCATACGTGACATCGTCGAATACGACGGCCGGTGGCGCGTGTACTGGCTCGGGCGTTCCGCCGCACCGAATGGATCGGGTGGTCGGGGTGATGAAAGCGTACACCACCCGGGTAGGCGAAGGACCGCTCCCGACCGAAGACGCGGGCTTTGCGAAAAGGTTGCACGAAATGGGGCGCGAATTCGGTGCGACCACCGGGCGGGCGCGCCGCTGTGGTTGGTTCGATGCCGTGGCGACGCATTACGCCACGATGATCAATGGAATTGACGAGCTCGCGATCACGAACCTCGACGGTCTCGATGGAGTGAATCCGATTTCGATTTGCGTTGGCTATCATTTGAACGGCAAACGTCTCGATGTTCCACCGTGCGATTCTGCGCAATGGAACAATTGCGAGCCGATTTATGAGACCATGCCGGGCTGGTCGGAACCGACGCGCTCGGCCCGGAAATTTTCCGACCTGCCACAGCGGGCACGGGATTACCTCAACCGAATCTCAGCATTGACCGGCGCGAAACTAACAATCGTTAGTGTTGGGCCGACGCGCGCGGAAACAATCATGCTTTGAGGATGGCGGCGCCAAAAATCATTCCGCGACACATTGCCATCATCATGGATGGCAACGGTCGCTGGGCCCGACAGCGTGGTTTGCCGCGGATCAAGGGCCACGAGAAGGGGGCTGATGCGGTGCGGGAATGTGTGGAAGGCTGTGGCGAATTGAAGGTGGAATACCTCACGCTCTATGCTTTCTCGGCCGAAAACTGGCAGCGACCGAAAAGCGAAGTCTTCGCCTTGATGCGGCTGCTCGAAAAGTTTTTGAAGGATAAGACGCCGGAGCTGATCGAGAAAAATGTTCGACTACAGGCAATAGGACGGTTGACCGATTTACCAGACAACTGTCAGAAGCGTTTGCATGAATCGATCAAACGCACGGCGTCAAACAACGGGCTTACGCTCATTCTGGCGCTCAGTTACGGCGGGCGCGATGAGATCATCGATGGAATTCGCAGTTTGCTGCGCGAAGTCGAAGCCGGTCACATCGATCGGGCGATGATTAATCCGGAGATGTTCAGCAAGCATCTTTACACGCGGTATTATCCAGACCCGGACCTGTTGATTCGCACTTCCGGTGAAATGCGGATTTCCAATTTTTTGCTCTGGCAGCTTTCTTATACCGAGATGTATGTGACGCCAAAGCTGTGGCCGGATTTCACGAGAAAAGATTTATTTGCGGCGGTGGACGATTTCGCGAAAAGACAACGCCGTTACGGCGGGGTCTGACAGATTGTGACCGATGATCGATGAAAGGTGATCGCGCCTTCTGGCAGGCGACGCTCGCTGTGGCGCATAGGCATTCAGGGTAGCGCACGCGTCTCGCGTGTTGGCGATTGCGTCCTCGCGATCGCGGACTTTTCTGGGAAGTCTGTTTCGGCGAGACGGCGAAACCAACACGCGAGACGCGTGCGCTACCCTGAGGAACTGACGATGAATTTACAGCAACTCTTCCGCAACGGAATCCGCCAGCAATTTTCCGGCACGAGTCAGCGCGAAGCGATTTGCTTGACGGGAAAGCAATCCATCGCTGATCAATCTCTCTGCCTGATTTTGGCCAATCGTATGGACACCAATTCCCTCACGGGTGCGCAGGCCGAGCGCGATGTGCTCGGTCCGTTTCATCGCTGGAGTTAGTTTTTCGATCGAGGCGACCGGTGATTTGTTGGCGAACAGACGCCGGGCATATTCATTATGATTGGCGACGTTCTGCCAGCGTTCTAATCCGCGCGTGGAAAACGCGCTCGGACCGATGCCGATATAGTCCGCGCCACGCCAGTAAGCGCGATTGTGCTCGGAGCGAAATCCCCGACGCGCATAATTTGAAATCTCGTACTGCTCGTAGCCAGCCGTCTCGAGCGTCGTCATCGCCAACTCAAGAAAGCGGGTTTCCGTTTCATCGTTAACAGCGAATTCGCCCTGCTGAAATCGTGCGAGAAACTCGGTGTCCTCTTCGTAGGTCAGGCAATAGGTGGAAATATGTTCGGGCTGGAGGGCAATTGTCTTCTGCAAAGAATCGCGCCATTGCCTTTCCCTTTGCCCGGGCAGGGCAAACATCAAATCGACACTAATGTTGGAAAATCCAGCGCTACGAAAAATATGAAACGACTCTTCTGCCTGTGCTGCATCATGCTCACGGCCCAGCAATTTCAATAGCTGGTTGTCCCAAGTTTGCACGCCGAGGCTGATACGGTTGATACCTGATTCGCGTAACGTCACTGCTTTCTTTACCGAGACGCTGCCAGGGTTTGCCTCAATGCTCCATTCGCGCAACGCGCTCAGATCGAAAATTTCACGGAATCGCTCGAGCAAGTTCTTCAGTTGGACCGTGCTAAGAGCGGTCGGTGTTCCGCCGCCACAGAATATTGTTTCCACCGTGAGGGGGAATTTTTTCGCAACTCGTCTCGCTTCCGAGACGATCGCCTCACAAAAGCGTGCGACCTCCGTCGCGTTCCCGCGCGTTTTGTAGAAAGCACAGTAGGGGCAAATGCGAGCGCAAAATGGAAAATGAACGTAAAGGTGCCGGATCACGTTTGAGGGATGCGTGTCATTTTCGTTCATACGATCGTGAATCTTCCGGTTCTCCCCAGTTACATCTCGCGGATCGGATCGAGCTGAGCAACCTTTGGCTGTGAACGAGCTCGAATTGCTGAAACCGGTATCGCGTTCGTTTTATCTTTCGATTCGCTTATTGCCACGCGCGTTGCGGGAACCAGTTGCGCTGGCCTATCTGCTGGCGCGAACGAGCGACACCATTGCCGATAGCAATGCCATGCCTGCTGAAAAACGAATCGAGCTGCTCGACCGATTTGCGCGCGCGATTGCGGGAAAAGATCAATCGATTGGGAAAACATTGAAAGACCTTCTTCTTTCGAAACAGGACGGCTCCCAGTCTTCGTCCCGCAGTCGCGGAACTAAGACCCTGCCGGACCTATCGTCCGGGATAACCGAAGGAGAAAAGGCGTTGCTGGAATCGGCGGAGAAAATTTTGCGAGCTTTGAAAAATCTTTCGCCTGAAGATCAACGCGATGTTCGCGAATTGCTGGCAATCATCACGCGTGGTCAGCGACAGGATTTGACGCGATGGAGCGGAGGACTCGCGGCGCTGGCCAATGCGCAGGAATTGCGCGACTGCACCTATTTGGTGGCCGGTTGTGTGGGCGAATTTTGGACGCGTGTTTGTTTTCGCAAAGTGCAGAGTTTCACCGCACGGCTCGAAGCGGACATGCTCGAGCTGGGAACGAATTATGGCCGGGGGTTGCAGTTGGTGAATATTTTGCGCGACGCGGGGAGCGATTTGCGCGCCGGGCGCTGTTATTTTCCGGAAGACGAGCTGCATGCGGTGAACCTTTCGGCGTCCGATTTGGTGGACGCGCCGGCTGCTTTTCTTCCAATTTATTCACGCTGGATCGCAGAAGCGCGCGCTGGGTTGGACGCGGGGCTGGAGTATGCTATCGCGATCAATCCAGCGCGAGTGCGCGTCGCCACAGTCTTGCCGGCAATGATCGGAGTGCGCACGCTCTCGCTGCTCGAAGAGAGCGGATTGGACGCTCTGCGGACGCGGGTCAAAGTCCCGCGTAGCGAAGTGCGTGGCATGATTGCGTCAACCACGATTACTCTGGCGAGCCAAAGCCGGCTGCGACGGGCGCGAGCGCAACTGTCGGGTAGTGGCTAGTGCGCTATTTCAGACTTTCCGTCATCCCGAGCGGAAGCGAGGAAACTCGCCAACATGCGCAAGTTACACAAGCCGATTTGAGCGCTAATCTCGGATTGTGAGGTCCCTCGCCCCGAAAGAATTCGGGTTTCGGGATGACATCGTTACGACGGTGGTCACAACCGTCGCTAAAGAAAATAGTTTCGCTGTCTCTCGCTGATCGGGCGGTCGAGTTCTTCCAGCACCGCCATCATGTCTTCCCAAACTTTGCGTTTCTCACCGGGCGATTGGTTCCGCAGCAAATACGACGGGTGATAGGTGATCATGAGCGGGGTGTCGTGATAGGAATGCCATTTGCCACGTAACTCACGCATTACGCCGCGCGCTCCAAGCAATCCTTCCACCGCGGTCGCGCCCAGCGCGACCATCACGCGCGGCTGAATGATTTCGATTTGCTCAATGAGATAGCCGATGCAGGTCTGCATTTCCTGGGGCGTCGGCGGACGATTTCCCGGCGTGCCCTTCGGCATGTCGGGACGGCACTTTAAAATATTCGCGATATAAACCTCGTCCCGGCTAAGGCCCATCGTTTCGATGATGCGAGTGAGCAATTGACCGGCTCGGCCCACGAACGGTTCACCGCGTGCATCCTCATCCGCGCCCGGTGCTTCACCGATGAACATCAACTCCGCATCCGGATTACCGACTCCGAAAACGGTTTGGGTACGGCTGCGCGCGAGGTGCGGACACTTCGTGCACACGCAGACGCGATCGCGCACCCGCCCGAGCGAGGCGGCCCTGCCCGCGATATCGGGAACGTTTTGGTGGCGCCGCGACTCCAGCAATCGGTTAAGCGTCGCACGCGAAACGCGGAACGTTTTTTCCTGGGACTCACGAATTTCCTTCAGCGCTTCGAGAACGAGAGAAAGCGCGGGCTGAAGCACGGGCTGATGATGTCATCTTTGCGCGCGCGATCAAATCCTTTGATGATGAAGGCGTGAGTACGCGGCTGAATGATTACAATTACGAGCTGCCCCGGGAATTGATTGCGCAACATCCGCTGCCGCGTCGGGAGGATTCGCGCATGATGGTGGTGCATCGCGACCGGAAGAAAATCGCACATGCCCATTTTGTTGATCTCAAACAATTTCTGCGCAATGACGATCTGTTCGTTTTGAATAACTCGCGCGTTTTGCCGGCGCGACATTTTTCCGACGACGGGAACTTCGAGTTTTTGTTTTTGGAAAAAACTGCGCCCTGCCGGTGGAAAGTGTTGGTAAAGCCGAGCCGCAGATTTGGAAAAGGCGCAGCCACTGTTATTCAAGGAATGCGCGCGGAAGCAGGCGAGATTTTTGTAGATGGTTCACGGGAAATCACGTTGTCCGACGACATAGATCTGCAGCGCTGCGGCGCGATGCCTCTACCACCATATATCAAGCGGTCAGTGGTCATAGACCGCCGCTACAGGGAAGAAGATGAAGCGCGCTATCAAACGGTGTTCGCGAAATACGAGGGCTCACTTGCGGCGGCGACGGCCGGGCTGCATTTCACGGCGCAAATTCTGGGCAGTCTTCCGCACGTTTTCATTACGCTTCACGTCGGGACGGCAACTTTTCGTCCGGTGAAAATGGAAGACATCACTCAACATCAAATGCATCCCGAGCGATTTTCGAT
>QHQU01000271.1 GCA_003219925.1 Verrucomicrobiota bacterium | reverse complement strand
AACGATCAGGCCGGCCAAGCACAAACCTGCGCGCATTTCTAGCCGCCGCCAGATCCGGTTCCACCCGGTTGCGTCATCGCTATCGGATCGAGCGCACTCTCAAGGTCGTTTTCCTGCAGCACTTTCTTTTCCCGGCAAATTTCTCGCACGGTTTTGCCGGTGCGCGCGCTTTCCTTGGCGATCTCGGCCGCGCGATCGTAGCCGATCTTCGGTGCGAGACTCGTCACCATCGCCATCGAAAGCTCGACCAGCTCGCGACAACGTTCTTCATTCGCTACAATCCCCACCACACATTTCTCGGTGAACGCGTCAACCACGTTTCCGAGTAGCCGGATCGATTCCAGAATGTTGTGCGCCATCACTGGCATCATTGTGTTCAGCTCGAAATTTCCATTCGCACCCGACCAGTTGACTACAGCGTCGTTTCCAAAAACTTGTGCGCATACCATCATCGTCGATTCGCACATGACCGGGTTCACTTTCCCGGGCATGATCGAGCTGCCCGGTTGCGTCGGCGGTAATCGAATTTCGCCAATCCCGCAGCGGGGCCCACTGCCGAGCCAACGAATGTCATTGGCGATCTTGAATAGACTGGTGGCGATCGTTTTTAACTGACCGCTCGCTTCCACCACCGCGTCCTTACTGCCTTGCGCTTCGAAATGATTGCGGGCTTCGAAAAATTCGATCCCGGTGCGCTGATGCAAGTGCCGCATCACTTTCGCCGGAAAATCCGAATGCCGATTTAGTCCCGTTCCCACTGCCGTCCCGCCGAGCGCGAGCTCGCGTAAAACCTCGATCGCTTTTTCGGCGCGCTCCTTTCCATATTCCACCTGCTGGGCGTAGCCACCGAATTCCTGACCCAGCCGCACCGGTGTGGCATCCATCAGATGAGTGCGGCCGATCTTGATAATGTGATGAAATCCTTTCGCCTTTTCCGAAAGCGCGCTCCTTAATTTTTCCAGCGCCGGCAGTAAACAGTCTCTCAATTGTTCCGCCGCGCTTACGTGAATCGCGGACGGAATGACGTCGTTGCTCGATTGCCCCATGTTGACATGATCGTTCGGGTGGACCGGTTCGCGCGAACCGATCGGCTTGCCCGCCAGTTGCGCACAACGATTAGCAATCACCTCATTCGCGTTCGTGTTCGTACTCGTGCCGGATCCGGTCTGAAAAATGTCGAGCGGGAAATGCTGGTCGAGTTTGCCCTCGATCACCTCTTCCGCCGCCTGAACGATGAGGGCGGCACGATGGGCGTCGAGTAGACCAAGATCGTGATTAGCCTGGGCTGCACTCCATTTGATCAAGCCAAGCGCACGAATCAAAGCGCGGCTGAATCGATAACCGCTCACCGGAAAATTCAGGACCGCCCGCTGGGTCGAAGCACCATAAAGGGCGTCTTTCGGCACCGCCATCTCGCCCATCGAATCCTTTTCGATGCGCGTTTCCTCGCTTTTCATTGCGCGTAGTTCGAGGAAAGGCGGGCCGCCGAATCAACCGCGCCATTTCCGTTAGCGACAGCGGCTTTGCGGAAAACGGTGATGAACATCGGCGGAATGTTTTGCAGAAAATATTCGGACGCGGCGCTGGCAAAATCTGTGGCGTGTTGGCGCAGCTCGTTTGTTACCTGATAAATAATGAAAGCGCCACCGGGCGCGAGGGCCTCGTGTGTTTGCTGAAGCAGGTTGCGTTTTTTTTCCTTCTCCAAAATGCTGAACGGAATTCCCGAGATGATGTAATCGCATTGCACGATGCCGCGTTGGATTAACTCGGAGCGAATCGTCATGGCATTTGCATTGATCACGCGCACACGTCGATCGCCGGCGAACTGCCGGGCCAGATCGCGGGAAAAGGCAGGATCGAGTTCAAACAAAAGCAGCTCCGCGTCCGGCCGCATCCGCTGCGCCAATGCGCGCGAATGTACCCCTTCGCCCGGGCCGTACTCGGCAATTACCCGCGCCCGCTTAAAATCGATCTTGCTCGCCACTCGTTCGACCAGCGCTTGCGAGCTGGGAACGATCGAGGCGATTTGGAACGGCCGTTTCAGGAACCGCTTGAAAAAAAGAACGCTCATCGCGAATCCGAATAGTTCACCGCGGCATTTCGCTTGTCCAGCAGCGAAAGCGGGTGGCGAGACTTGGCGGTCCGGCGGGGAAATGCAATTTTTGTCTCAGCCGCCAAAAGAGGGTTTGACATTGATTCTAGTCTTTATAATGATTAAATCGTGAATAAATCTTGCGTGAGCAGGCGCAAGTTGATGAATAGGACCCATGCATAACCTGCTTACCGTTAAGGAAACCGCCAAATATCTCCGAATTCCGCTTCCGACGGTTTATTATCTGGTGCAGCGCGGACAGTTGCCCGCGATTCAAATCGGTGGTCGTTGGCGAATTAAAAAGAACGCGCTCGATAAAGATATCCTCAAAGAGGAGAAATCCGGACAACCCACGGTGCTGGTTGTCGATGATGACGAGAGTTTGCAAAATCTGTTTAAACTCTTCCTCAAGAAAATCGGCTTCAGTCGCGTTGTCGTCGGCACCGTCAAGGAAGCGATCGCTGCGCTGGAGAAACAAAAATTCGATCTCGTCTTTCTTGATCTCAAACTTCCCGATGGTCCTGCCGATGACGTTTACGATTTCGTTAAGCGGGAACAACCCGATTGTCCCGTCATTATCATTACCGGTTACCCCGATAGCGAAATGCTCGATCGCATTCTGGCGAAGGGGCCAATCACGGTTTTGAAAAAGCCGCTCAAGACCGAGCAACTGCAACAAACGGTGAGAATTCTTGGGCACAAAGACGCGGTCAAACTCGCCGCATAGCTGGTCCGCGTTACCGCTGTCTCACCATCCTGGGTCCCGGCACTGCGGATCGAGGGATTCCGTTGCGCTACCTTCAAGGTAGCGTCGCCAGCGCGCGCACCGCATTTTCCGTTGCCGCCGCAATCAATTCCCAGCCGGTGCGGTCGTTGGTCGTTGCCGAAAATGACAACGGTTTTCCGATCGTGACGCAAATTCTTTTCCAGCGTGGCACGGTGGCCGATGCGGGTAACGCTGCAAACGTTCCATTCAAATAACAAGGCACGATCGGGACGCTTGTTCCTGCGACCAGTCGTCCCAGCCCGGGTTTGAAACTCGCCATCGCGCCGGTGCGAGTGCGCGTTCCTTCTGGAAATAAAATGTAAACGGAGCTGCCTTTCAGTAACCGTTCGCGCAAATCTTCCAGTGAATGCGCGCCGCAGCTTTTTCGCCAGATCGGCAATGCGTTCATGAACGCAGTCGCGAAAATTGACGAAGCCCGTTTCGTAAAAAATGTGTCGCCGGCCGCGATCGGAAAAACCGCGCCCACAAATCGTAGAGGCAAAATTCCGCCGAGAATGATGGCATCGAGATGACTGGCATGGTTCGCCACCAGGACAAACGGCGGGCGCGTCGGCAAATTTTCGCGTCCGCGAATTTTCAATCTATGCGCGGTGGCAAGATAAACCCGCGTGATTAATCGCCAAAGAAAACACGAGATCGCACTCTCCAATCCGACTTCGCGGCGCAGGCTCAGTCGCCGCTGTTCGGCGCTCAATCCGAAATCAT
>QHQU01000240.1 GCA_003219925.1 Verrucomicrobiota bacterium | reverse complement strand
CGGCTCGTCCTGGCAGCGGGGGAGCGCGGTTTGCCGAAGAAAACGACGACAAACAATCGCATCATATAAAATGCGGTCAGGAATGCCGTAAGCAGGGCTAAAAGGAAAATCGAGGAGTTTCGATTGTAGGCAAGCGAGAGAATGGCGTCCTTACTAAAAAATCCGGCAAATGGCGGGCATCCGATGAGTGCAAGCATGCCGATGCCGAAGGTCACAAAAGTAAGGAAAAGGTTGCGAGCTTGGCCGCCCATCTTCCAAATGTCCTGCTCATGATGGAGCGCAACGAGGACAGAACCCGCGCCGAGAAAAAGCAACGCTTTAAAGAAAGCGTGGGTGAACAAATGGAACATGGCGGCCTCCCCCGAGGCGAGACCGACGGCCATGATCATGTAGCCGAGCTGAGAAAGCGTGGAATAGGCCAGAATACGCTTGATGTCGTCCTGTTGCGTGGCGATGAGCGCGGCCATCACTGCGGTAATGGTGCCAATCCACGCGATTACGCAGAGGGCATCTGGCGAAGCTTGCACTAAAAATCCCACCCGCACGAGCATGTAAACGCCGGCCGCGACCATGGTGGCGGCGTGGATGAGGGCGGAGATCGGCGTAGGACCTTCCATCGCGTCCGGCAGCCAGACGTGAAGCGGAGATTGGGCGGACTTTCCGACCGCACCGCAAAAGATTAACAGCACACAAATCGTTAGAAACGTCGGATTACTAGTGACGCGCCAGAGTTGCGGAATGATGTCGTCGAAAACGACCGAGCCAGTCGCGCCCCACACCATCAAAATTCCAAGCATGAACCCGAAGTCGCCAATACGATTGGTAATAAAGGCTTTTTTTGCGGCATCGGCCGCGCTATCGCGTTCGAACCAATGACCGATGAGTAAGTAGGAACAAAGACCAACCAATTCCCAAAAGATGAACATCATCACGAAATTGTTCGCCAGCACGATCCCGAGCATTGAAAACATGAAGAGCGAGAGCGAGGCGAAATAGCGCGATTTGCCGGGGTCGTCACGCATGTAGCCAAGGGAGTAGATGTGAATGAGCGCACCTACTCCGCTAACGAGAACAAGCATCGTCTTGCTCAGTGAATCGAGCGTGAAACCGATCGGCACTCTCAGGAGTCCGCCAAAATCAATCCACGGAATTTCAGCCGCTCTTATCTCCGGCTTGGCGAACACGACACAGCTGCAAATGAAACTGATTGATACCGCGACGACGGAAATGAACGCACTCAGGCCAGCCGCCCGGCGAGTGACAAGGGCGATGAGAACGACACCGGCCAGCGGCACGAGCAAAACAAGCCAGGGGATCACGCTCATAAACATTTTGGTCCACAAAACATGCGGAAGAACACCAAATTCTCAGAGACAAACATCGTCTGATTCTTGCTTTCTGTTTTCCGCCGTTCGCATCATTCCTGTTTGGTGGACTAGAATTTCAAACTATTAATATCTTCCACATGGGTGGTGCGACGGGCGCGATAGAGCGCGACAATTATGGCGAGACCGACCGCGACTTCGGCGGCGGCAACGGTAATGATAAAGAAGACCAAGACCTGCGCGTTGTAATTGGGCAGGCCATCGTCGCCGAGACGAAAGCGGGAAAAGGCGACAAGGGAGAGATTGGCCGCATTCAACATCAACTCGAGCGCCATAAAAATGATAATGACATTGCGCCGCAACAGAACCCCGCTAAAACCGATGGCGAACAATACTCCGCTGACAGTCAGATAGTCGCCGAGAGTGGTCATCGCAATTGGCGTTTGCTCAAAACTATGACGCCGATGGTCGCGACAAGAATCAGCACCGCGATTACCTGAAAAGGCAGGTTGTAGTTTCCAAACAACACCAACCCGACGCTGCGGACATCGTCTGTTTGCGGGGAAGCGAGCGGCGGAAAAGCTTGTTTGGCCATTCGGGTGCTACCAATAACAGCAAGGATTTGCACGAGAAGCGAAAACGCGACGAGGAAGCCACCTCCGAAAGCAATCCAATTCAACTTGCGGCGTTCTTCCGCTCGAAGATCGAGCAGCATAATAATGAACAGGAACAGCACCATCACGGCGCCAGCGTAGACAAGCACCTGAATGATCCCGATAAAGAATGCGTCGAGAGACATAAACAAGGCGGAAAGCCCAAGGAAACAAACTACCAAACTGAGCGCACTCGCGATCGGGTTACGGTTAATGACAACGGCTGCGCCGAAGACGAGCATCACGATAGCGAAGAGCCAGAAGAGAAAAGAGGGCATCAAATTAAGTGGAGTGGTGGAGTAATGGAGTATTGGGTGAAAGGAAAACGCGCCCGCGATTCCCAATACTCCAACACTCCATTACTCCAGTGTTTGGTTACTTCTTTTCGTTCCACTTCAAAACGACGCCGTGCATCACGCCGCCAATCTCGAGCAGCTTGTCCTTGTTATGCACCATTTCCGCACGAGTGAGCCCAGTGATGGCGTAATCCTTGCGCAAAAAGATGGCTTGTTCGGGACAGACTTCTTCACACATCCCGCAGAAAATGCAGCGAATCATATCGATATCGAACTCGCGCGGATATTTCTCGACCTTGCTGAAGCGGTCTTTCGCCGGAATTTCGCCCGGCTCGATTTTGATCGCCCGCGGCGGACAGATAAATTCGCAGAGCTGACAAGCAACGCAACGAATGCGCCCGGTCTCGTCTTTCACCAAAGCGGGGGCACCGCGATAGTGTTCCGGCAGCTGCGGATCCCATTTTTCTTCGGGATATTGCATCGTCACCTTGGTGCGGCCGAAGAGCATATCCTTGAAATGCCGGAGAGTGATCGCCATCCCTGCCACGATCGTCGGCAAATACAATCGCTCGGACCAGGTGAGTTTCGCTCGTGGAACGGTGATAGCCATATCAACTCCTGCTCCTGCTCGTAATCATAATCCGCTCGACCGATTTCGATTACAATGAGTAGCCAGTCTGGAGATTGTCATATAAAGAACGGAACGACGGTAATGTGTCGGAAGGGCTAAAGAAGAAGATTAAGAATACGAATAAGATTAGGATTAAGCTCTGGGTTATTGGTCGAAAAAGGGGATGATGGCGGCGGCGCAGAAAATGTTGACGAGCGCGATCTCGAAAAAGAAAACCCAGCCCAGCCGCATCAACTGATCGTAGCGAAAACGCGGCAGAGTGAAACGGACCCAGATAAAAACAAAAAGGAGCGCCGTAATTTTGGCGAAGAAAACGAAAATGTTAACAAGGCCAAAAAACCACCCGTGGGAACCGTCGGGGATGCCGGGGAAATGCCAGCCTCCGAGAAAAAGGGTAACGATAATGGCAGACCCGGTGATCATGGCAGCATATTCTCCGAGGAAAAAGAGGGCGAACTTCATCGAGCTGTATTCGGTGTGATAGCCGCCGACCAATTCCGTTTCCGCTTCCGGCAGATCGAATGGCAGCCGGTTTGTTTCCGCGAATACGGCGATAACAAAGATAGTGAACGATATCCACATCGGAACGGCCAACAGCCAACCGAGCGGATTTTTCCAGTCA
>QHQU01000239.1 GCA_003219925.1 Verrucomicrobiota bacterium | reverse complement strand
GACCAAATGATCGCCGCTGGACGCCTTGTAACCTTCGTTAAAAAGAAGATAGAGCGTCTGCAAGACAGCATCCAGACGTCGCGACAATTCGTCGCCAGCCGGTATCTCAAACGGGATGTGCTCATCGCGGATCTTTTGTTTGGCCCGCGTCAATCGCTTGGCAATAGCTGCTTCGGTCGTTAGAAATGCTTTCGCGATTTCGGCAGGACTGAACGCGCACAGAATCTTGAGGGCGAGCGCAGTTTGGTCCTCCGGCGACAGTGTCGGATGACAGCATGCAAACATTAATCGCAGTCGGCCGTCCCTGATTTCGCTTTCAAACCTCGGCGATTCGGCGTCCGCGGAATCGGACGGCCATTGTTCCATGAACGCAATGATCTGCGGCTCCTTGTCGTGAAAAAGGTTTTCCCGCCGGATTAGATCGAGAGCGAGGTTTTTCGCTGTTTGAGTGAGCCACGCAGCGGGATTTTTTGGAATCCCCACATAGGGCCACGTCCGCAGCGCCCGGACGAGGGATTCCTGAACTACGTCTTCGGCAAATTGCAATCGATTGATCCCGAAGATTCCAGTTAGAACCGAGATCAACTTTCCCGCCTCGTGACGAAAGAGATGGTCCGCCAGGCGAGAAATCTCGCCTGGCGCTACGGCTGCGCTCTGTTCGGCGCGCTGGCTCACTTCTCTATTTTCCGTCGTACGCCTTCTTCAGCGTGGGAATGTCAATCTTGTCCATTTGCAGCATCGCGTGCATGACGCGCTTCGCTTTCGCGGTGTCCTTGTCCGCCAGCATTTCGATTAAGACGACGGGAACGACCTGCCAGGACAGACCGAATTTGTCCCTGAGCCAGCCGCATCGGCTTTCTTCTCCACCGGCGGACAGTTTCGACCAAAAATAATCGACCTCTTCTTGTGTCTCGCAGTTCACCACAAACGAGATGGCCTCGGTGAATTTGAACATCGGACCGCCGTTGAGCGCGACGAACTCCTGACCCTCGAGCTCGAATTCAATCGTCATGACCGATCCCGCCGGCCGGCCGGTTGGCCCTGCTGCCTCCTCGTCATAGCGAGTCATCTTGCCGATCTCCGAGTTCTTGAAAATCGAAGTGTAAAATTTCGCCGCCTCCTCGGCCTTATCATCGAACCACAGAAACGGCGTGATTTTTTGCGTGATCTTAGCTCCCATATTCGGTTGGTTGCCTATGCCACAGATTCACTGAACGCACCCTGGGCACGCTTACCGATTTCTTCCGGACCCACGTCCTCCTGGTGTGTCGCGATTGACCAGGAGTGGCCGAACGGATCAGTCAATATACCATAACGATCTCCCCAAAACATGTCCGCCAACGGCATGGTCACTTCAGCGCCGGCTTTCACCGCCTTTTCGAAGGCAGCGTCCACATCGGCCACAAACATGTGAATCGTCACGGGAGTTCCGCCGACGCTTTTAGGTCCGCGGCAGTTCATCTCCGGAAATTCATCGACGAGCAACAGTCGCGAGTCGCCAACCTGAAGTTCAGCATGGATGAGAGACTTGCCGTCAGGGCCGGGCACGCGCCTGATTTCTTTGGCGCCAAACGCTTTCTTGTAGAATTCAATGGCGTTGCTCGCGTCTTTCACCACCAGGTGAGGCGTGAGCGTGTGATACCCGTCCGGGATTGGTTTGATTGAATTTTTCATTTCTTCTTTTTCTTTCGTATGAATGTTTTGTTTTTAACGGTGTAACGATCCGGCGTCGTTAGGCCGTCGCGCCGGCAAGCTCGTGCGTGGAATATTCCTGCGCGCGTTGTTTGATCGAACATTCGTCGGCGACCGGACGGACTTCGACGACCGAGCCATATTCAAGACCGGGACATTGCTTGGCGATCTCGATCGCTTCCTTCTCGTCCGCGACCGTAAGATAGAAATAACCGCCAATCGCTTCCTTCGATTCGGCAAACGGACCGTCGGCGACAGCGCGCTGTTTTCCGGAAATAACTTTGCCTTCGTCTTCCAACGGATGACCACCAACGCATTTTCCCTCCGCCTTCAGGCGTTCGAACCAAGCCATCCAGTCCGACACGACTTTCTGAAGTTGTGCCGGCGAGAGTCCCTTGTCCCAGACATTGCCGCGGAATAGCAGCAGGTAATCCGATTTCGCTATCGATGTTGTACTCATAATAATTAGGTGTTTAGATGATTGATTTTTTTGTCTTCCAAATTAAGCAGCTGCCGCGATCCAAATTTGGTCTGCCTGAACGGCTCGCTCTCTGGCGCGCTGAACAAGGTCCGGGTGCCGCTGGAATATTGGACACTCCGCGAGAATCGGACGGACTTCAACGCTGATGCCGTATTTCAGCGTTGGCATTGATCTGGCGATCTCGACCGCCTCGTTCAAGTTGTCAGCTTGCAGCATGAGATAACCGCCCACTGCTTCCTTCGATTCCGCAAAAGGACCGTCCACCACAAGTTGTCCGTTCGTGCCAGAGATAATTCGACCCTGCGCGCCGAGCGGGTGGGCGGCCTTGGTCTTGCCGCGCTGGTTCAGTCCTTCAAACCACGCCATAACCTTGTCCATGGCCGCCTGAAGTTCCTGCTGCGAAAGACCTCTGTCCCAATGCGGACCTCGGAATAACAGCATGTATTCACCTGTCGTTGTTTCTGTTTTCATATTTTTGGTTTCCTTTCGGTTTTCGATGTTACGACGAACGAGCGCTCCTCTTCAGGACAACTATTTCGCCTTTTCGTTCCGCTCCCACAGCGCGAAGGTATTGTTCTCCGTGTCCTGACAAACGACGAAGTAACCCATCTCCGGCACGGCCGTCTTTTCCATGCAAATTTTGCCGCCAAGTTTTTCGACCTTGGCCGCCGCTTCCTCTACCGAGGGTACGCCCACGTAGTTTGTGAAGCTGTGTTCTGGACACTGTCTCTCCATCATTCCCCCGTCGGGCGTCGCATCGGCGCCGCCGGTATCGATGTGCCAGTACGGCTTTGGTCCCGGGAACCGCTCGATTTTCCAGCCAAATAGTTTGCCGTAAAAGGTCTTCGCGCGTTCGACGTTGTCGACCGGGATTTCGAACCAGACGATGCTCGCTGGTGCACCGTTGTTCTTTCCACTCCTAGATTCAGTTTTAGTATCGGTTTGCGTATTCATGCTTTTGTTTCTTGGTTGAGATTTTGTTTGCTTTTCAATGACACGACGAACGAGCGAATCCTTTTAGG
>QHQU01000062.1 GCA_003219925.1 Verrucomicrobiota bacterium | reverse complement strand
TGCGCTTTCCTTCGTCTAGGAAGCGCACTGCCTGCCCTGAGCGAAAGTCGAACGGGCGACTCGCTACTTAGTTGCTGTCGAGGGTGCCGACGACCTCGGCACATCGAAAATCGACGCGATGGCGGAAGCAGAAATCGCCACAAATGTCTCGGCGGATCGCGAGTAATGGGCAAAACCGCCGACCTTGTTCTGGTCGAGGGCGATGCATCGGAGCGCCTCTCCGATTTGCGGCAGACACGCGTCGTAATACTCGATGGCAAATTGATGGACGCGGACGCGTTACGCACCGCTGCTGGATTTTCCGGCCTTCCGAAGTAGCACTACAATTAATACTAGATGATCAGCGTCTCAGCGCTGATTCCCAGCCGTCTCGCTCAGGGCCATTCATTGCCGCTTGGAGGGCGGCATCGAGTTTCTCCATCGTCACTGGTTTAATCAAGTGTTGGGAAAATCCTGCTTCCAGACTGCGTCTCGCATCTGCGTCCGTCCCGAATCCGCTCATCGCGATTCCGACAAGCCGGTTTTTTGATTTCGATACCAGTTCCGTGCCACTCCCATCGGGCAAGCCCACGTCGCTGATGACCACGTCAAATCCGCCAGCTTCAATTCTCTCGAGCGCTGACTTCATGTCGTGCGCCACAGTTACTCTGTGTCCCCGGGCTGCCAGTAGCTTTCCCATCACGGTGCAGGTGTCGATGTGATCGTCGACCAACAAAATCCGCAGCACCCATCGGACCCTCGCTTGGACGGGCAAAGATATCGTACCATCGTGAGCAATCAGCGCAGAAGTTTTGATTGTCAGCCTGAATGTCGCTCCTCGATTTAAACCCTCGCTCATAGCGGTCAGTGTCGCGGCATGGGCTTCGGCCAGCGATTTCGAAATGGCCAGGCCAAGTCCGAGTCCGCCAAAACGCCGTTTCAAGGAGCGCTCGCCCTGCTCAAAAGGGTTGAAGATTCTATTCATCGCTTCCGGTTCAATTCCGATGCCGTGATCTTGCACAATTATCGTTAGCTCTCCGGGCGATTCGTTCGCAGTCGAAATCCTGATCTCACCCTCGTCCCGGCTAAACTTGATCGCGTTCTGAACCAGATTCCAAACAATCTGCTGAAACCTCGCCTCATCCGCTAGGACGGAACTATCGCGTGCCGTGAGATCCAACTGCATTCGGATCTTCTTTCCCGCCCATTCACTCCGGCATGTCTCCACCACGTTCCGGATTTGCCCGTGAGCGTTCACGCTCGTCAGGTTTAACACCAGTTTCCCTTTGCTAATCCGCGTCACGTCCAGCAAATCGTCGATCAGATGTCGCTCCACCCGAATGTTACGCCGGATGATTTCCAATGCCGCAGCGGCCTCGTCGTTTTTTAACCACTGCTTCTGCAAGTTCTCCACCGCCAGGAATACTGGGAAAAGCGGCGTTCGCAGTTCGTGCGAGAGCATGGCCAAAAAATTGTCTTTCGTCCGGTTCGCCGCTTCCACCAGCGCCTTTTGCGCTTCCAGCGCTGCCTCTGCACGACGCCGCTCAGCAATCGCCGTCGCCAATGCCATTGCTGTCAACGTCAACACCGCCGTGAGCAGCAGAACGGTACCTGCAAGGAAGTAGAGCGCCGTCAGAGCAACGAGACCAAAAATCGGTGAGAAATGTGGAAGAAACATCAGCTGTTTTTCGGGAGAGGGCGCCCGACCGAATAAAGACGGGGACTCGGTTGTTCCGGCCAGAAAAGATGGTCGGACGGCTGAGGTACAGGGATATCGTGTGACAGTGTAGGAGAAGCGCTCATAAGAGATGGTTGCAGCATCTCGCGAGCCATGTCGCGCATGTAAACGCACCATGCTGCGAGCGCTCACACAGGAGAACCGAGTAGTCCCCGCATCCGCAGAATGGCACTCTTACGGCGCCTACGCCGCTGTAGTGATCGGCGATAGTGGCTTACGGTAAAAAGGCGTAGATATTTTTGTATGACCTACGACGTAATTGGCGATATTCACGGTCACTCTGAGATGATAGTGATTCGCTCGGGGTTACCAATAAACGTTCTGCTCGCAGTCCAAATCCGCGGCAGCATCGTTGCATAAAAGAGCTGCCGTGAAATACCCGTTCGCGAATGTGTCGAGTTTGCGGATGACCGCCAAACACACAGTTTGCAGAGTAGCGATGGCGAAGGCGAAGCACGGCTCTATCTTTAAGCATGCGGTTCGTCCTCGTCTTGATCGGCACCATGGTGGCTCTCGATCTCCTCTGGTGGGCGGCGTCGACACGGATCGCCAGACCGTCTTTTGCGCGCATCGCGGTTGCCATTTTCGCTCTGGCCCAATTAACGGGCCTGATCTGGTTGCTGGCCCAGCGTTTTGCGCGCGCCGAGTCGACCGCCCTGTTCTCGAAGTTCGCACTCACAAACGTATTCATCTGGCACATGATTCTCCTGCCACTGCTCTTGTTGCTGGCAATTGCGCTTCTGCCGATCCTCGCGATGCTCGCTCTCGTCCGGAGCGCTCGGCGCCTCGGTAATCCGGCTCCCGCGGATGCGAGCGGAGCATTGAATCGGCGGCAGTTTCTCGGAGTCGCCCTCGCCGCGGCGCCACCGCTCTTCAACCTTAGTCTGGCCACGATTGCCATGCGCCAACTCGAGCAATTTCGGGTTCGCCGCTTCGTTTTGCCGATCGCTGGTTTGCCGAGCGATCTTCACGGGCTGACCATTACCCAGATCAGCGATCTGCATGTCGGCCGGTTCACCTCTGGCCGCGTCTTGCGCGATGTGGTCCGGGTCGTTAACGAGTTACGCGTCGATCTCGTTCTCCTGACCGGCGACCTGATTAACGACGCTCTCATTGATCTTGATCACGGTCTCGATCTCGTTAGATCCATGCAAGCCCGCTACGGCGTTTATCTGATCGAAGGTAATCACGATTTGATCGAGAATGGCCCCGAGTTCGAACGTCGGGTAAAAAATTCGGGGATTCCATTTCTCCTCGACGAATCAATCGTGATAAAAATTCGCGACGTGCCGTTGCAACTGTTTGGACTTAGTTGGACACGAGCGCGAGAAAATAGGGATGCCGCGATTGCCGCGGCGGTCAACCATCTCCTTAACCAGCGTCAGCCCGAGAGTTTTCCCATTCTTCTGGCGCATCATCCGCATGCCTTCGACGCCGCCGCGGCCGCATCGGTTCCTCTTACCCTCGCCGGCCATACTCACGGCGGACAGCTTATGTTAAACGACCAATACGGGTTCGGGCCGGCACTGTTTCGCTACTGGTCCGGGCTTTATAGCAAAGGCGCGAGCAAACTGGTCGTTTCAAATGGCGTAGGAAATTGGTTTCCCTTGCGAGTACGCGCGCCCGCGGAACTGCTACATCTCACGCTTCTACGCTCTGGAAACGGATAACCCGACAAAGTCGTACACCAAACGCGCCGAGATTGCTCTCGGCGCGAAGTTTTAATCTAACTTGCCGACTTAGCGGCTTAACGATTTAACTTAAGTCTGAGTCTTATCTTTGTCGCCCTTCTTGCACTCGGCTTCGAACTTCGCGTACTGCTCCTTGGTCAGGATTGTTTTTGCCTCCTGCATGTATTTGGCCTCGCTCGCTTCGTTACAGCCCTCTTTCTCATGCTGGGCCATCACCGCATCCATCTTTGTCTGCTGCTCGGGAGTCAGGTTGAGGCTGGCCAATGAAGCCTGACAAGCCATCTTCCCTTGTTTGTTTCCAACTTGCTTTGTGCAATCGCCGTGTTCGCCCGCGAACATAGTGCCCGTCACAAAGAGTCCTGCCGCTACCAACGCAATGAGTTTAGTCATAATGGGAACCTAGACGCCCCGAATGAGATTGTCGTTCAAAAATTTGAGGCCTCGTGATTTGCTGGCAACCGAGGCGTATCCAATCTATTTTCCTCCGACAATCCAAGGTGCGCATCTTTCCTAAATGAAGCCGAACATCGATAACAAAGGCCGTGCCGCCCGCGGTGGGATGGCGGTCGTTTTCCTTCTTTTCGGTGCTTATCTGATCCCGGAAGCACCTGTGTTCGCAGGAATTTTCAGTTTGATAGGGCTATTCTGTGCCTTTGAAGCGTGGATTGGTTGGTGCGCCGTCCGGGCCTGCGGCGTTAAGACGCCGCTATAAAATCTCGTCGTGATCCAGACAAAATCGATCCCCTGCGGCGTCTGATTACTGAGATCAGCGCCCGGCCGTAAATTTATCGAAAATCTTGAATCCGAACGGCTGGGTTGCGGCATCTCACAGACAAATAGCCATGAAAACAACCTCTACTAATTCGGAAATATTTGAATCCACTTATGCGCTTCTCCTACGCTCGGAGGAAAAACAACGCAGCCGATTCGAAACCCTCATCTACACTATTCTTGCCGTCAGCACCATCTTTGCGGTCCTGCAATTTGGGCGTGAGGCAGCGATGATGCCCTCGAGCATCGCGCATGTGTCGACGACCGTATCTGCCCCTGCGCAACACGGTGCCTGAATCCCGAAGCCTTCAAACTTAGAGTTTAGAGCTTAGCACCTCGGCACCGCCTCCGAGGTTGACTTTCGTTGGCTCTCGAGAAGAGAAAGGGATCATGGTACCGACGAAAGGCTACGCTGCTCAGGGCGCGCATGAGCCATTAAAACCATTCTCCTTCGACCGCCGCGATCCGCAGCCGCGCGATGTGCAGATCGAGATTCTTTTCTGCGGGGTCTGTCATTCCGATCTGCATATTGTCCGTAACGAATGGGGTCGGACGATCTACCCATGCGTTCCGGGTCATGAAATCGTAGGACGCGTTGTCAAAGTCGGGCGCGAAGTGCGGAAATTTAAGGAAGGCGATCTGGCCGCAGTCGGGTGCATGGTTGACTCCGATCGCGTTTGCCCAAACTGCCGCGCCGGTCTCGAGCAGTTTTGTGACCAGGGGGCGACGTTAACTTACAACAGCGAAGACAAGCACGCGGGCGGGGTCACCTACGGCGGTTATTCTAAAAGTATCGTGGTCGATCAGGATTTTGTGCTGCGCGTTCCGGATAGACTGGACCCGGCAGCTGCAGCCCCGCTCCTGTGTGCCGGCATCACCACTTATTCTCCGCTGCGGAAGTGGAAAGTAGGCCAGGGGCAGAAAGTCGGAGTGGTTGGATTAGGCGGCCTTGGGCATATGGCCCTGAAATTTGCCAACGCCTTTGGAGCCAATGTCACCCTCTTCACTACTTCGGCAGGAAAGGTCGCCGATGCAAAACGGTTAGGCGCCGATGACGTCGTGATCTCTAAGGACGCAGCATCGATGGAGACACAACAAAAGCGGTTTGATTTCATCATCGACACTGTCTCGGCGGCTCACGATTTGAGCGCTTATCTCGGCTTGCTCAAACGCGATGGCGCGCTCGTGCTCGTCGGGATCCCACCGGAGGCGGTGCCTGTAAACGTGTTTCATTTGGTTTTCCCGCGCCGGCAGTTGGCCGGATCCTTGATTGGTGGGATCGCAGAAACTCAGGAGATGCTCGACTTCTGCGCCGAACGCGGAATCGCCTGCGATATCGAGATGATAACAATCGACAAAATCAACGAAGCCTATGAACGCATGCTAAAGAGCGATGTGAAATATCGATTCGTCATCGATATGGCGTCGCTGGCCTAACGAAGTCGAGTGATTGGTGATTTACTGATCTGTAAACGAATTTTTAAACCTTAAAACAACTTAACACTTACAGCTCTCGTTCACGTGAGAGCTACTCGTAGCGGAGGGCAACCATCGGATCCACTTTCATTGCCCGGCGGGCCGGAACATAACAGGCGACCCAAGCCACGCCGATGAAAAGGAGGGCGACACCGGCAAAGGTCAACGGATCTGTGGGCCGAACTCCATAAAGCAAGCTGGCCATTAACTGCGAAACGATCAGCGCACAAATAAGTCCAACTGCAGCACCCGCAATCGCGAGGCCCAGTCCATGACGCAAAACAATGTGCAGAATATTCCGCCGTTGCGCACCAAGCGCGAGACGGATCCCGATTTCGTGCGTCCGTTCGCTTACCACGTACGAAATCACTCCATAAATCCCCAATCCCGCGAGAAGCAGTGCTGTCAATGCGAAGAGACCGACCAGTTCCATTGAGAATCGTCTTTGAGAGAGAGAAGCGGAAACCGTTTCGTCGAGCGTCTGCGCGCCGTAAACGGGAAGCGTCGGATCAAGCGCTTGCACCTGCTGGCGGACTTCATCCGCAATCGCAGCAGTATGAAAACGTCCGCGGAGAAGGATCGCCAGGCGCTTTGCCCCGGTCTGATATAAGTCCAAATAGGCCTGCGGCACTTCCGCTTGCGCGAGCGATTGTGTCCTCGCGTTCGCGATCACTCCGATAACCGTAATCCACGGAGACCCTGCTTTGACTGCCTTGAACCGCTTGCCCAGCGCATCCTCGTTAGGCCAGTAAGTCTGCGCCATTGCCTGATTGATGACGGCGACTGGCGGAGTGTCGTCGTAATCTGATTCATTGAACAAACGGCCACGCATTAACGGGATTCCCAGCAGGTGAAAATAGTCTGGCGAAACGCTTGACCGTTCGACCACGGTGGAGTGATCGCCCTGGACATCGTGTCCCTCGACCGTCAACAGGAACTGGCCCTCGGAGATTAGCTTTAGATCGCGCAGACTCTCATCTAACGGAATAGACGCCGTGTCTCCGATCGCTACTTCTTCGACACCTGACAACATTTTGCATCGGCGGATCAATTCGCGAACGAACGTTGCTTCCTGCGAAGCCGTCCCGTATTTGTCGGTGTTCGGATCGTTTGGGGAGGGCAATCTTGTGCGAACGCTCATCACACTCTGCGGACTGAATCCCAACTGCACATTCAGCAAATCCCAGAAACTGCGCAGCAGAAGGCCAGCAGCGATCATCAGGACCAAAGACAGTGCGAATTCAGTAATCACCAGTCCGCGCCGCGTTCGCGCGCGTCCGCGGGAGCCGGTTGAACGCCCTTCCTGTTTAAGTGCATGATTCAAGTCCAATCGGCTGGCTTGCAACGCCGGGGCCAGGCCGAAGAGCACGCCGGAAACGACGGAAGCGACGAGAGCAAAAAGTAAAATGCTCCAGCTGATCGATATTTCATTCAGGTGCGGCAAATTCTCGGGTACCAGTCGCAACAGAAAATCCTTCAGTAAAAACAAGATCGCCACGCCGGCGGTTCCGCCGAATAAAGAAAGCAGCAGGCTTTCGGTCAGCAATTGCCGCGTCAATCGCCCTTGCGCCGCTCCGAGCGCGCGTCGAATCGCCATTTCGCGTCCTCGAACGCTGGCACGGGCAAGTAAAAGATTGGCAACGTTGACGCAAGCAATTAAGAGAACCAATCCGACCGCGCCGAGCAGCAGAACCAGCGACTGGCGAACGTTGCCAACCACTCTCTCTTTCAGCGGCATCAATCGAACTGTCCACGAGTTTTGCGCCGGATAATCCGCAGCGAATTGCTTCTGCAAGGACGCGACCAACGCATCCAGTCGACTCTGCGCGGCCGCAATCGTCACTCCAGGTTTGAGCCGGGCGATTGCAGTCGGAAGATTTCGCCGATTCCGTGCCGGGTGATCAGACAAAGGCGCGCCATAGAAACTGGTTGCCGCCCAGACTTCAATATTCCTTTCTTCGGCCGTTCGTCCCGGCGCGTCGAAACCCGCCGGCATCACGCCGACGATCCGATACAAGTCGGTGTCCATTCGCACACTCTTGCTCAGAATATTCGGATCGTTCCCGAACGCGCGCTTCCACAAACCGTCACTAATAACAACTTCAGGAATGAACCCGGGTGAGTGATCCTGCGGATCGAAAGCTCGTCCCAATTGCGGTTGCGCACCCAGCAGCGCAAAATAATTCGGCGCGACAATAAGCAATCGCACCCGCGTAGGCTGAGATGAGCCGGTCAGGTTATTTTCATCGAACCAAGTGGGGGAAACGTATTCGAAAATTCCAGAACGCTGAAGGTCCTGCCATTCCGGTTCGGAAATTCCAACGTCGTGCGCACCCATCCCGAGAAAATCATCTTGAATGCTTACCAGCTGCTCCGATTGGGGGTAGGGCAACGGCTCCAACAACGTCGCGTCCACCACGCTGAAAATTGCGGTCGTCGCACCAATGCCCAGTGCCATTGTCAAAATGCCAATGACAGTAACCCCGGAAGATTTGCGGAACATCCGCAGACCGAAACGTACATCCTGTATCAGAATGTCGATGAAATTGCCGGCGATCGCTTCGCGGCATTCTTCCTTGAACCGCTCATGGCCTCCGAACTCGATCCGTGCGCGGCGTTCTGCTTCAACGCGTGTTAACCCGACCCGCTCAAGATGATCTGCGCGCATGGCGATGTGCGATGCCAGCTCCTGCTCCAGCTCACGTTCAGTCTCAGCGCGGCGAACGAAACGCGCGAACAAAGATCTCAGATACGTGATGATCATTTTTCGCTCCTAACCGTTCATTCGCTTTGCATCGCAATGATCGGATCCACGCGAGAAGCTCGCCAGGCTGGAACGAGACACGCGCAAACCGATAGGAGACCGAGCAGCGCGACCGCGGCAAAGTAGCTGACAGGGTCGAGCGGACTTATCTCGAATAACAATGCCGAGACGGACCGCGTCATAACGAAAGCGCCAACAAGGCCGATGAGCGAACCGATGGCAGTTAAGCGCACGCCGCCGCGCAACACCTCCGAAATCACTCGGCCACGCGTCGCGCCGAGGGCAATACGGACTCCGAACTCGCGTGTGCGTTGCGCGGTGACGTAGGAGATCACGCCGTAAACTCCTACCGCCGCGAGCACGAGGTCCGTGATCGCGAACGTGCCAAAAAGCAGCAGTGTGTAACGCCGGGGCGCGACGGATTGCGCTTCCAATTCCTGGACGCTTTGGATTTCCTGCACCGGCTGGTCTGGTCGGAGCGCGTGGATTCGATTACGCACATTGTCAGCCAGGCCCATCGCGCTGTCTTCTGTACGCACGAGCAAATTCATCGCCGACATGACGTGACTGGTCTCGTCCTGCAAATAAGGCATGTAAACAGCCGGTGCAGTTGGCGCATCGAGCGGCCCGTGTTTGATCGTGCCGACGATACCAACAATTTCGCGCAATCGGGGCGTAGCGCCGCTGGTTCGTCTGCCGGGACCGGTGTAGTTAACGCCGATGCGTTTGCCGATGGGATTCTGCCCCGGCCAGAACTGGCGGGCGGCTTGCGTGTTGATGATCGCCACCGCCGGCGCATCGCTCTTGTCGTGATCAGTGAACAACCTTCCAGTGATTAACTGAGCGCCTACCGTGTGAAAGAAATTGGCGCTGACCCATGACCCCTCGACCGTGGGCAGATGAGCTTCGTCGTACGGCAAACCTTCTACGAGTAATGTCGCAGTAGCTGAATCTCTGCCCGGCTTCCAATCGGAAATCGCCGCTGACCGAACGCCCGGCAGCGAGACAGTTTCTGTTATCAAATTTTGCCAGAACGGCAGAGCTTTCTCGTTATAAGCCCGAAGGCCTTCGGGATCGTTTGGCGGTGACTCACTCCGAAGGTAGACGCGAAACAGGGAATGTGCTTGGAACCCTGGATCTACGTGCATCACGCGCCAGAAGCTGTGGACGAGCAGGCCAACGCTAACAGTAAGCACCACCGAACATGCGATTTCAGCGACAACGAGCGCCGGCAGCGATAGCTTGCGTCGCTCGCCTGTTTCGCTACCGCGAGACCGCAACGCCGATGATAATCGCAAACGCGAGAAGCCTATTGCGGGCAGCCATCCAAACAACAACGTCGTGGCGCTCGCAATAACGATTGTTGCCGTCAACGCCGGCATATTCAGGTGCACTTCGTTCAGACGCGGCAACGACAGGCTCGACAATTGAGGCAGGAGACGAAGCGCGCTCCAAGCCAGCAGCAGCCCGAGACCGCAGCCAGCGCTGCTGAGGAGTGTGGCTTCAGTGATCAGTTGCCTCGCGATCCGCCCCCTTCCGGCACCGAGACTTAGGCGCAAAGCCATTTCGGGCTGCCGTTTTACCGCGCGAGCGAGAAGCAGCGCCGCAACGTTGATGCTGGCTACAACCAGGATCAGCGCCACCCCTCCGAGCGTTGCCAGCAATGGCCGGCGTAGATCACCGACCAGATCTTCCTTGAGCGGGATTAGTTGGACGCGCACATCGCGTGGCTCGTCCGGCGCGCGACGCAGTATCGCAGTAAGATCCTCTTCCGCCATCGTTGGAGTAACTCCAGGACGCAGTTCGCCGACAACACGCAGGAACTTATTGGCGCGCCACTGCATGAAAGGCCAACTCGGCCGCGTCGTAAGCTTGGGCCACACGTCAGTGTCCGGAAATAAATCCGACATCGGTGGTAAGACGCCGATGATCGTGACACTCTCGTCTTGCAGTCGAATTTCGCGACCGATGACGTGAGGATCCCCGCCAAGCCGCGTCTTCCAGAACCGGTATGACACCACCATCGTGTCATTTTTGAAGTAACTGTACTCACGCGGCTCGTACAGCCGGCCGAGATAAGGCCGAATGCCCATCGTGGCGAAAAAATCTTCCGATCCCGCGGTGCAATTGACCAGCTTCGGCTCGCCTTCGCCGGTCCAGGTGAAGGTAAAACGCGGCAGGTATTCGGCGATGCGAACGAAGGATTTGTTTTGCTCGCGGTAATCGAGGTAATCCGGGCCCGAGGCGGCGATTCGCGGCTGTCCTGCCGAATCTGAACGGGCATATATCGCGTAGAGGCGCTCGGAATTTACGTACGGCAGCGGACGAATTAATACATCCTGTACGATACTCAACATCGCCGTGGTCATGCCGATCCCGATCGCGAGCGTGACAATCGCGACAACCGCGAACACCGGTTGTCTCGCGAGCGTCCGGAAACTGAAGCGCAAATCCTGCATCAAAATGTCCAAAAAATTACCGGCGACCGCTTCGCGGCATTCTTCTTTGAACCGCTCTTGGCCTCCGAACTCGATCCGCGCACGACGCTCGGCGTCCCTGCGACCCAGTCCGGAACGTTCCAGATCATCCGCCCTAAGCTGGATGTGTGCCCGAAGTTCCTCCTCCAATTCGTTCTCCGTCTGGGAGCGACGAAAGAATCTCGCGGCTAATGATCTAAAATACGCCAGGTTCATTTGTTCAGGTCCGTCGCTCGTGTCATAAACGCCAGTCCGCTCGGACTCATATTTCCTGTGGTCGTGCCGCCAGTGCAGAGGCGATAGCCGCAACCAGACGGTTCCATCCATCCGTTTCCTCGCGCAGACGTTTGCGCCCTTTGGATGTGAGTTCGTAAAATTTCGCGCGCCGATTATTATCCGACTTCCCCCAGCTCGCCTTTAGGAGGCCTTGGCGCACCAGACGGAACAAAGCCGGATAGAGCGCTCCCTGCTCGATCAGTAATGCGCGCCCGGAGATTTGCTCGATCCGCAGGAGAACGCCGTAGCCATGAAGCGGCCCGAGCGAAACCGCCTTTAGAATAAGAAGATCGAGTGTGCCAGGAAGAAGTTCGGCTTCGTTACCCATGGTATCCCCTAAGACGATTAGGAGGTTAGCACGCCCTTTCCTAAGCTGTCAAGGAGAGCAATGTGGAATTTCTTTAAATCTTCATTTTCAAACCTGGGTCCGCCTTGAATTTCGGGATTTGGGCGTTCTACCCCCTTATTTGAAAACGACTTTGCTCCCGGGTGCTTCCTGGTAGGTAACCTCATGGCCCGGAGTCCACTCTCCGTTTTTCAGATACTCGGCTTTGACATGAAACTTGCCGTCCGGGAGAATCTCGCTGGTTGAGCGTACTTCAGTCACGCCGTCCGCGTCGCCTTTCACATCCTCGTGCGTGATGAATTTTTCACCTGTCGGCTCAAGTGTGCCAGAGGTCATATAGCCACCCGTGGTGAAATAGTAAAACGAAATG
>QHQU01000238.1 GCA_003219925.1 Verrucomicrobiota bacterium | reverse complement strand
ATTTCGATGTTTTGGATTTTTCCGGATTTAGAGCGCCGGCCTGCGCCTTTAGATCTGTTGTTCTAAGATATGCTAAGAGAGCGAATCCCGCCGCTAATATAAGGGCGGCCAATGCCACGGCGGTGCTCAATCCGCCGGCGAGCATTCCAATAAATAATCCGCAAATGGTGGCGAAGTTTACAAACATCAGCCCGCCAGAGAGCCATTTCATTTAGTTGGGCTTGGAGCAGGCGTTGGCTCCGCTCCAGTGAAATCGGGCCATCGTCCGGGGAAAAAACTCTTGAAGATTTTGGCATTAAAGTAGGCCTTGGACGGATCCTGGTAAGGCCGGATCGTTATCGGGAGGGTGTAGTAAGATTCGTGAAGCTTTGCTTCCACGGTGGCGATCCTGTCTTGCTGCACGAGGAGAAAATCGCCGTCCACTTTGGCCGGCAGATTGTCCTTCTCGTAATATCCCACCCGCCCGAAATCATCCAGCATCCACGGCAACGGATAAGGGCTCGCGCGAATTATGTGTCCAACCAGCTGGTAGGCGCGCGGATCGGAGTGGGCCAACTGCAACAACGGGTCCGTGAACTTGTAAACGTCGTTATAGGTCTGCACATAAACGTAAGGCTCAGTCTCGGTGGTGCAGCGAAAATAGTTCAACCAGATGCAATATCCGAGGGAGCCGGTCAGGAGGATTGCGGATACAACGTAGACCGCTCTCTTATATATTAGAGTCAGTGCGGCCGCGGCGGCGAAAATGAATGTGAACGGCCAGATGAAACTAATAATGCACCACGGGGTCTTATACTTGACGATGCTATAGGCGATGACCGTTCCCACGCCGTAAATGGCAAGATAACGCAGAGCCACGTTCTTGAACCGGATACTGAACAGACAAACAACTAATCCGCCGAGAACCGGCCACTCATAGCGCGCGATTAGTCTCAACCAATAATACCAGGGCTTTTCGTGTCCGTGACCTTCACTGCCGGTTTTGAGCCAGGGCAAATATGCCTGATAAAGACCTTTTACTCCGTTCCAGTTAAAGAACGTGCCTGAATAAAAGAAAATAATCAGGACGACACCGGTCCCGATCACAACTGCAAGATCGACATAATCCCAGGTTTGGGTTGCGGGTCGCGTGTCGTCGAGCTCGTTGAAATAATTTGAAATCCAACAGACAGCCACCGCGATCACGGCACAGCCGACGTGAAGGATGTATGTTTCCTTTGACAAAATCATGCCGGTTAAGCCCATCCCGGCGCACCAGAGATAATTGGCGGTCCCAAATTTCCAGAGCCCAAACAGCCCGAAGAAGAACAACATGGTAAAGAGCACGAGCCAGGCTTCGTGAATGGAGTAGCGCCCGTAAAAAACAAAACCGGGCGAGACCGCCATGGCCAGCGCTGCCAGCCGGCTGACGTTACGACCGACGAACGGTTCAAATTTTAACGTCAACCAAACGCAACTGATGCTGACCAGGACGACCGGCAATCGCAACGCCCAAAGATTACGGCCGAACAATGTCTGCGAGAGAAAGAGCACATAAAAATGAAGCGGACCGTGGTAATTAGTGGGGTCGTATTTGTAGAATCCGTTCCTGAGCATTTGATCGACAAACCACCCGTTGATTCCTTCATCGAAATGCGGCGGCTTCATTCCGAGCAACAAAAACCGCAGGAACGCGGCGAGACCGATGATGAGCCAAGGCGTCCACTCGCTTTCGGCGAGCGCGTTTTTCCAAGTGTCGATGTAATCGCCGAGGAGAGGAAAATCCGCTAGCGCGCCGGCCTCGGCGCTGCTAGCTCTTGCTGTGCGAATTCTCGTGACCGGCGGCTGCGGCTTCATCGGGAGCAATTTTATTCGCTACATTCTGCAACATTACAAGCCGGCTTCGGTCACAAATGTGGACGCGCTCACTTATGCCGGCAACCTCGCCAATCTCGAGGGCGTGGTCGAAGAACATGGCGAGCGCTATGAATTTTTCAAAGCCGACATCGCCAACGCCGACGCGATGGACGCACTCATGCTTGAGCATCAATTTTTTGCCGTCGTCAATTTCGCGGCCGAGTCGCACGTCGATCGCAGCATCAATTCGCCGGAGAATTTCATTCACACCAACGTTATTGGGACCAGCGTGCTGCTCAATTCCGCGAGAAAACACGGCGTCCAACGGTTCGTCCAAATTTCCACTGATGAAGTTTACGGTTCGTTAGGTAAAACCGGGAAGTTCACGGAAAAATCGCCGCTCGATCCGAGCTCGCCCTATTCTTCCAGCAAAGCCGGCGCCGATCTTCTGCTACTCGCTCATCATAGAACTTACGGCCAGGAAGTCGTGGTGACGCGCTGTTCGAAGGAAAACCAGGCGCCGTTTACAATTTTGGCGGCGGCAACGAAATGGCGAACTTCGATCTGGTGAAAATGATTTTGAACCAGTTAGGCAAACCGGAGAGCCTAATTTCATTTGTGAAAGACCGGCTCGGTCACGATCGCCGCTACGCGATCGATTCGTCATTTGCCCAGAAGGAATTGAAATGGAAGCCGCGCAAGGATTTCAAGGAAGGCTTGGAAACGACGATTCAGTGGTACATCGACCATCAGGCGTGGTGGCAGCCGTTACTCGAGCGGGCTGAGCGGTATTAGCCTAAGGAGGGGCACGCGCTTCGCAGCGTGTCGCACGAGGTAACTTTGCGAGACAGAGGTCACGCGGGTTCTATCCCT
>QHQU01000237.1 GCA_003219925.1 Verrucomicrobiota bacterium | reverse complement strand
GTTTTCGCCTGGAAGGGGGAATCGCTTGAAGATTATTGGTGGTGCACCTATCGCGCTCTCTCGCATCCCGACGGCAAAGGCCCCCAACTTGTGGTCGATGATGGCGGCGACGCGACCCTGCTCATTCACAAAGGGTACGAACTGGAGGAAGGCAGTGATTGGGCGAAAACTAAGTCGGCCAACCGAGAAGAGCAGGTCATAAAGGATTTGCTGCTCGAGGTTCAGCGCGAAAATCCATTTCGCTGGCATGAGATCGTCAAAGAATGGCGAGGTGTTTCCGAGGAAACAACCACTGGAGTGCATCGACTTTACAAAATGCATCAGGAAAACCGGCTCCTTGTCCCTGCGATCAACGTCAATGATTCGGTGACCAAATCGAAATTCGACAACCTTTATGGCTGCCGGCATTCGCTGGTTGACGGGTTAAACCGCGCGCTTGATGTCATGATTGCCGGCAAAGTGGCGGTCGTTTGTGGTTATGGCGACGTCGGCAAAGGTTGTGCGCAATCGCTCCGTGGCCAGGGCGCGCGCGTCATCATTACGGAGATCGATCCGATCAATGCGTTGCAGGCCGCGATGGAAGGCTACGAAGTGACTACCATCGAAGAGACCCTGGGTCGTGGCGACATCTACATTGCCGCTACCGGCAACCTCGATGTAATCAGGCTCGAACATATCGAGCGGATGAAGGACCAGGCCATCGTGGCGAACATCGGACATTTTGATAACGAAGTTCAGGTCGACAAGTTGAACTCTGCCAAAGGAGTCAAGCGCACCAACATCAAAGCTCAGGTAGATAAATACACCTTCCCAGATGGCCACGAGATCTTCCTGCTGGCCGAAGGTCGTTTGGTAAACCTTGGCTGTGCCACAGGTCACCCGAGCTTTGTCATGTCGAATTCGTTTTCCAATCAGGTCCTGGCGCAACTCGATCTCTGGAAGAATCGCGATACCCATAAGGCAGGCGTATATGTTCTGAGCAAGAAGCTGGACGAAGAAGTAGCTCGCCTCCATCTCAACAAAATCGGCGTCAAGCTAACGAAACTAAGCAAACAGCAGGCTGACTATCTTGGCGTCCCGGTGGACGGCCCCTACAAGTCAGAGCATTACCGGTACTGAAATGCCATATTCAGCTAGATTGCCTAATGCAGCCGCTTCTCCGACAGCTGGAACAGCGCTGTTTTGACCGTGTCGAAAGCCGAATCGTTCGTTGAGATTTTGATCAGATCAGCCACAAGTTCCGACGGCGGTTCATAAGCAGCGGTTAATTTCTCCAAGTCCTCAAGACGCGCGTCGGAGATTTCGCCGGCGTTCTGATCTCGTGCTTTCAATCGAGACGCGATCGTAGCTCGATCAACATCGAGCTCTATTACCTGCAAATGCACTTTGGCTTTCTCGCATTCCTGGCGCAAGAATTCGCGGCACGTGCGGCTGGAAAACGTAGCGTCGAGGACAACACCATGCCGGTTTTCAAGTGCGGCAAGGCCTTGCCTTAAGAGCTCCCCGTAAGTTTGTTCGGTCATTTCGTCCGAGTAAATCTCCTCACGCAGCTCTGGAGCGGTTCGCTCTGCTAGTGCGGCGCCAGCGAGCGTCTTCCGAATCTTATCAGAGGAAAAGATCGGCCAGTCCAACTCGCTGGCGAGTCGCTTCGCTACGGTCGTCTTGCCGGTTCCGACCCGGCCCATTACGGCTAGGACCAATGGCTCGGAATCGGTTACGGCATAGCGCAAGGCAAGACGGAAATAGCGTGCCGCTTGTTTTTCATGCTCCTGAGGTTTTCTCGTTTCTTTCTCAGTCGCCAAAATGCTTTCGACCTTCCCGCGAACAAAGGCGCGATAGCACTTATAGAAACTCGCGATCTTCAGCATTGCGACGTCTTGAAATTGGCGCACCGCATTTCGCAGAAGCAAATTTGCCAAGTCGCTTCTCCCTTCAAAATCAAAATCCATCGCCAAAAAAGCGACGTCATTGGCGACATCGATGAAGCGGAAGCGATCGTTGAATTCGATGCAATCGAAGATCGAAAGGGTATCTGGCGTGACGTGGATGTGGTCGAGGTGGAGGTCGCCGTGACAATCGCGAATGCGATGTTGCTGAATTCGCTCGCGAAACAGTTCTCCATGCACGGCATAGAAGCGGTTCGTGAAATGACGAACTGTCTCAAAGGCCGCCAGCGAGATATTCTTCCCGGCGAACGGTTCGACCTGTGCGAAATTTTCGTCGGTGCTAATCTTTAGGTTTTCCGGCGTCCCCCATAGGTCAATATCCGGACCCGGGGACTGTGACTGGTAAAAGCGATGGAGACGAGAAAGCACCCGATTAATTTCCGCCTCGCCGACCAAATTCTTCGTGAGCAATTCACTTAAGAACCAGCCACGCGACAGTTCCTTCATCTGCACGCAGTACTCTGCGATTTCTCCTTCGCCGTTGAAGGAAAACCCCGAAGCGGTTTTGAAGATCGGGACAACGCCCAGATATACTTCGGGGCAAAGCCGTCGGTTCAATT
The DNA here is from genome assembly GCA_003219925.1 of Verrucomicrobiota bacterium. Classification (GTDB taxonomy): domain Bacteria; phylum Verrucomicrobiota; class Verrucomicrobiia; order Chthoniobacterales; family UBA10450; genus AV69. Next base: position 843 of record QHQU01000237.1, on the reverse strand, counting down.
CAACTTCGCGCTGGCAAAAATGGCGCCGTCTTTCCAGCGTGCTGAAATCGGCGAAGCCTAAATTCACCGGCTTCTTCACTTTGAAAACGAACGGCGAAGCTACGAATACCCAGGAAATGTGCGTTTGAATCGAACGCACAGCAGGCGGGCCGTGCGGATACGACGCAGTGGATTCAAGAAAGCGGATCAGCTCCGGCGACTGCGAAGACTTCCGCGAGTCAGGATCATTTCGGAGTTGTGAATTTTTCACGCACGCCATCCTCCTCCGGAAACATTCACTGCTCCTCGCACAGAGTCATCATTGATTCCCCGGTCATCGCTCGGCGAACCACTCCCGCAAGAATCGAAGGCAGAGAAACCACAATGATTTTTTGGATCGAACGACGCGATGTTTGCACTCGCCGCTGCCTTAGCCAGATTCCGTCAGCTGTCGGCTCGCGTTTCCGCTCACCATGACAAATACGAAATCAGGAAGAAAGAAAGCCGGCCCTTCGCAAGGCGAGCGCGGTTTTCAATTCTTGCGGACCAATCCACGCCCGGACAAACCGCGCCAGCGCGGTATCACGGAAATTCGCGGCCCCTATTATTCGGTCATTGGCCAACGTTACCTGCATGATCTCCTCGAAACGATGGGCGCCTATGTCGATTCGTTGAAATTTGGTGGCGGTTCCTTTTGTTTGATGCCGAGAAAAATCGTCCGCCAGATCAATGATCTCTGTCACGAAAATGAAGTGACCGTTTCTACCGGCGGCTTCATTGAATTCGTGCTCGCCCAAGGGCACGAAGCCGTGCGGAACTACATCCGCCAGTGCAAGGAACTCGGCTTCGATACCATCGAAGTTT
>QHQU01000061.1 GCA_003219925.1 Verrucomicrobiota bacterium | reverse complement strand
TTGGCGGAACGTTTCATTGTCTCGCTGCAATCAGAATTTTGTGAATGGGCGCGTAAGGAGTTGCGCCGGCGGAAGACGGATCGGCGCGTCCAATCCTTTGATGACATGCTTACGCGACTAGACGAAGCATTGCGGGGCGAGAGCGGGAAAGAGTTGCGAAAAAGTTTGCGCGAGCGTTTCACCGTCGCGCTGGTGGATGAGTTCCAAGACACCGATCCGGTGCAGTATTCGATCTTCTCGCAGATTTATGGCGGTAGCGACAGATCCGTATTTTTTATCGGCGATCCCAAACAAGCAATCTATGGATTTCGCGGCGCGGACGTTTTTACTTATTTGGAAGCGGCAAAAGTTGCGAATCGCCGTTACACCTTGGGGCGGAATTGGCGTTCGGAAGCGAAGCTCCTCGATGGAGTAAACGCGATTTTCCGCCGGCGCGGCGATCCTTTTGTCATTGAAAGCATTGATCTTTCGCCGGTAACAGCATCGGGAAAAGCCGACGCGGAGCCGCTTACGATTGGCGGCCGGCGGGATCAACCGCTGCGTTTCTGGATCGCATCGACTGACGACAAGGCGCGAGTAGAAGAAGCGGTGGCGGCAGAGATTGCCTCATTGTTGGCCGGGGAAACAAAAACCGGGGAGAGGAAAATTGAGCCGCGCGACATCGCAGTCCTGGTGAATAACAACACGCAGCCAGGCTGGGTTCAGAGGGCGCTGGCAGATTATCGAATTCCATCGGTCGTTTACAGTGCGGCCAGCGTTCTCAAATCCGGCGAGGCGTCGGAGTTATCGCGGGTTCTGATGGCAGTGTCGCAGCCGACGCAGGAAAGAATTGTTCGGTCTGCGCTGGCGACAGAGGTGTTCGGCCTGAATGCGAGCGCGCTGGAGAATTTGTCGAGCGATGAAGCGGACTGGGAAGCGACGCTCAATCGCTTTGCCGATTACCACGTGCTTTGGCGCGACCACGGTTTCGTGCAAATGATGCGGGCACTTCTCATCGGCGAGAAAGTGCGGTCGCGTTTACTGCGCTGGCGGGACGGCGAACGGCGGCTCACGAACGTTTTGCATTTGATCGAACTGTTGCATGCAGCCTGTGTTGAAAATCGCCTCGGCATTAATGGGCTGATCAAATGGCTGGCGCGGCAAATTTCGCTCGGTGCCGAATTAAAAGACGAACATGAATTGCGTTTGGAAAGTGACGAAGACGCGGTCCGGATCGTTACTATTCACAAAAGCAAAGGGCTCGAGTATGACATCACTTTTTCCCCGTTTGCGCGCAAGGAACCATGGAGCGCGGCGAAGGAATTCTTGAAGTTTCATGAAGACGATAAACTCGTGCTCGATCTGGAAGAATTACCGGCGCACAAACAAATCCGGAGTCGCGAAGAGCTGGCGGAGATGGTTCGCCAACTTTACGTCGGACTTACCCGGGCGAAACATCGCAGCTATCTGATTTGGCAGGAAAGGAAAGCAAAATCGAAATCGGCTCTGGCCTGGCTATTTTCCGAGGGAGCGTCGGCCGACGCATTTCTCGAGGAAAAAGGCGAGTCCAACACGAGCGGAAGTGTGCGGGCCGCATTTGGCGAAAGCGATTTAATTGCGGTTGAAGAGTTACCCGAAGGCGGAGCAAAGGTTTTCCCACCGGCACCGGCGTTACGAACATCGCTGGCGCCGCGAGTTTTCGATAAGGAGATCGATCGAAGCTGGCGGATTTCGAGTTTCAGTTCGCTGATTAGCGGGCGAACGGAAGAACCAGAAGCACCGGATTACGATCGCGCTGAAATTGGCGTCGAGATTGCAGAAGAACCGGTCCTCCAAACGCAGGGCATTCACGCTTTTCCCGGTGGGATGCGGGCCGGAACCTGCCTGCATTTGATTCTGGAGGAACTTGATTTCGCCGATCTCTCGCACCTGCGACCGCTGGTCGCGAGAAAACTGAGCGATTTTCATTTCGAAAACTTCGATGAAGTGGTGTGCGACACTTTGGAGAAAACCTTGCGAGTCTCACTTGGGGAAGATGGCTTCACGCTTTCCCAAGTATCGCGCCCATCGCGTCTGTCGGAACTGGAGTTCATTTTTCCGATTACCGCATTAACCACGGAACGTCTGCGCAAGGTGTTTCAGTTGGAGGAGCTGCCACTTGCGATCGATCGCCTGCAGTTCGCGCCGGCCAATGGGTTCATGAAAGGATTCATCGATCTAGTTTTTGAGCACGAGGGACGTTTCTATTTTGTCGATTGGAAATCGAATTGGCTGGGTGCGGACTCTGCCAGTTACACGCCTGAGAGCGTTGCGACGGAAATGACGCGGTATTTTTACAATTTGCAGCTTGGTATTTATGCGGTCGCGCTGCATCGCTACTTGGAACGGCGTCTTCCGGATTACGAGTACGAGAAGAATTTCGGCGGCGCCTTCTATATTTTTCTGCGCGGAATCGATCCGAGCAAACGGAACAACGGGATATTTTCAACACGCCCGCCGCGCAAGTTTGTGGAACAACTGAATGAAATTTTCCATGGGAACTCTTGAGCTTGAAGTTCATTTTATCGATCGGCATTTTGCGGCGCTGATTAACCGTTTGGCAAAGATTCCATCGCCGGAACTGGAGTTGGCCGCCAAATTGGTCAGCAATTTTCGCGAGCGCGGAGATGTTTGCGTAGCGCTGCGAGCGATTACTGGCAGCGACGCCTCAAAAATCGGAGGTCCGGATATTCCGCCGCTGCATAGTTGGGTAAGAAAATTGCGCGCGTCGGGTGTTGTCGGCAAACCCGGGGAATTTGCGCCACTCATCCTAGATGAGAACGAGCGACTTTACCTTCAGCGTTACTGGAAATATGAGGATGAACTGGCGCGCAATCTTCGGGCGCGCTTGAGAGAACATCCGATTCGCGACTTTAACCGCACCGAGTTAGCGAGCAATTTGGCAAAACTCTTTCCGGCTCAGTCAGATTTGCAAAAAGTGGCGGCTTTCGTCGCGGCAACGTCGCGACTCTGCGTCATTTCGGGCGCGCCCGGAACGGGGAAAACGCGCACCATTGTTTTGATCTGTGCGCTCCTGATCGCACTTGCCGGAAAACGCGACCTCAATTTTGCGCTGGCCGCTCCAACTGGCAAAGCGGCGGCCCGACTTAAGGAAACAATAGCGCAAACGCGGCCCTTACTGCGATTGCCTGGCGCGATTGATGAAAAGCTTCCGGCGGATGCGTCAACCATCCAGCGTTTGCTCGGAGCCAAAGGCGATTCGCCCCATTTCCGACACGATGCCAAAAACCCGCTGGTGGCGGATGTCGTGATTGTAGACGAGGCATCGATGATCGACCTGGCGCTACTGGCAAAGCTGTTCGATGCTGTGCCACCGGACACGCGTATTATCCTGGTCGGTGACAAGGATCAACTCGCATCCGTAGAAGCGGGAAGCGCTTTTCGCGATATTTGCACGCCTGGTTTCGAGCTCGGAGTCTCTGTCCCGTTAGCAGAAACATTCGCGGAATGCACGGGCGAGGAATTGGGGGGAACGAGTGCGAGCGAAGCTCCGATTCATTCCGTGGTCGTTGAATTGCGGCGCAACTATCGTTTTACGCCAGAAACGGGAATTGCCGAACTGAGCAATGCTGTAAATCAAGGCGATGCCGAGAGCGCAATCGCGATATTGAAAAAGGGCGGCCGAATTTGCTGGCGTCCGACGCCATCGGCAAAAAGTTTCGAGCGAGAACTGCGCGAACGCATCTTTCCGCGATTTGAGAAGTTTTCAACGCTGACCGATCCAGCAGATGCCTTGAATCAACTGGCGGAATTCACCGTCCTGTGCGCGTTGCGCCGCGGCCCGTTCGGCGCGGAAACAGTGAATCGGTTGCTGGGGCGGATGCTGCGGGAGACGGGGAGTATCGAAGATGATGGGCCGTATCATGCGGGAGAGCCGGTCATTATCGTGCGAAACGATTACAATGTCGGTCTTTTTAATGGTGACCTCGGGATCGTGCTGCCGGATGCGACGAGTAGCGAGCTGCGGGTTTTCTTCCGCGGCGAAGACGGAGACGTGCTCAATTTTGCGCCAGGACGTTTGCCGGCGCACGAACCCGCTTTTGCTTTGACCGTTCACAAGAGCCAAGGATCGGAGTTTCGTGATGCGCTGCTTATTTTACCCGCAAGAGACGCGCCGGTGTTGACCCGTGAGCTACTCTATACAGGGGTAACCAGAGTGCGCGAGACGGTGGAAGTCTGGGCCGCGGAAAATATCTTAAGGCAAACCATCGAACGAAAAATAGAACGGAATTCAGGATTGCGGGATCGTCTTTGGAAAAAACCGGCCGGCAGTTAATCGTTGACTTCGCTGGCCTAAATTTGAGACATTACCGCGTGAATTTGAGGCAACCATCTGGGAAATAATGGTTGGAAAATCGACAACTCACCATGAGATTGGGGACGGAAGCGGCCCAGTTTTTTGATCCCGAAGGCCAGAAACGATGCCAGTCAGGCAGCCAATCACGCGAGAGGGTCGAGTGATTTTTTCGAGCGGCGAACGCGGATTCACCGCCAAAGACGTAGTCGATTGCGCGCTCGTGCGCGGCGAAATCGATCCGTTGTGGAAAGAATTCTTGCGAGTGGCTGAGTGCGATCGCCTGGCGAACGAACGGGAGTTGGAATTGGACGATTCGGCGCTCGATTCTGCGGCGATTGCATTTCGTTACAAGCATGACCTGATCACGGCGGAAGAAACCGAACGATGGCTCGAGGATCGCGGAGTTTCGCTGGCCGAATTCAGTGATTATTTTGCTCGCCAATATTGGGGGCGCTCTTACAGCGGCACGCTCGATCCGCCCAAATCCAGCTATGAAACGGCGTCGCCGGAAGAGAAGGATCTTTTTCTGGCGGATCTAATTCTGTCAGGCTCACTGGATAGAATGGCGGAACGACTAAGTTATCGAGTTGCGGCACAGGCAGATGAAGCGAGCGATAACAAGGCAAGTTTGGATGACGAGCGAGCCCGGTTTTTGGCGGCGGCGAAAATTGCTCACGCCGAATTGGCCGATTGGCTGGCGCTTCTTTGCCGGGACCAGGAATGGCTCGATGAAACACTCGCGGCTGAGGCGGTCTACCAACAGCGTGTTTCGCAAATTCTTACTGAGCAAGCGCTTCAGAAAGAGCTGGCGCCGATGCAACTCCATCTCACGCGTTTTCAGCTCGAAACGGTAGAAGTCGATTCACGCAATGCCGCGGCGGAAGTGGTTGCTTGTGTGCGGAACGACGGCATGGAAATAAGCGAAGTAGCGGAAGAAAGCCGGTATCCGTTTCACCGCAGCGAAGTTTTGCTGGAGGACATTCCCCTGGAACAGCAGCAACGATTCTTGAGTGTAAAGGCCGGCACACTGTTCGATCCCATTCCTCGAGGCGACGCCTTCGAAGTTTGGCGGGTAAAAACGCGAACCGAACCGTCCCTGCAGGACCCGATTATTCGCGCGCGCCTGGAGAGGCGAATTGTTGACCGTTGTTTCAATGAATTGCTAAGCAAATACGTTGATTGGAAACTCTTCGTGCCTCCTAGCGAATGAACGCAAAAGATTTCGATTTGCTGCGGCGCTCCGATCTCTTTCGGTTTTTACCCGACGAGCATTTCGAGAAAATTCGGACGCTGCTTCAGGAGGAACGGCATGACTTTGGCGATTTGATCGTCAAGCAAGGCGAGCCCGCCAGCGCTTTTTACATTCTAATTTCGGGGCGCGCCCGGGTGGTGAAATCGGGATCGAGCAACGGCGAGGAAATTGTTCTGGGCACGCTTCGCCCGGGCGACAGCTTCGGCGAGGCCGCGCTAACGGAAGGCGGAACGCGATCGGCGACGGTTCGTTGCAGCACCTCGGTCGAAGTGTTGCGACTCGATCGGGGCGAGTTCCTCGCGCTGACCGAAACGGCTCCGGAGCTGAAGGAACACATGCAGGTGACGCGACGCGCGCACACCCTGCAGAGTTTCCTCTACGAATTCAGCAATTTCGGGCGACTGCCAACCCCGGCGCTCCGCGGAGTGATCGAAAAGCTCGAGCGCGTTCAGTTTCAAAAGGGCAATCTCATTATTAAAGAGGGCGATTCCGCTGGACCGATGTACATCCTGGAGAAGGGGCGGGCCCGCGCTTTTACACAGAACAATGGCGCTAAAGTGAATCTCGCATTCTATCGGGATGGAGATTTTTTTGGTGAGCTCTCGATTTTGAACGGCTCACCACGTGCGGCTTCGGTTGAAGCATATTCGGATTGTGATCTCCTCGCGCTCGATCCGGAGGCTGTGCGCAGTTTGAAGCAGAGCTATCCCGAATTCGGCAGGTTACTGGAAGAGCGGCTGGCGCAATACAAAGCGAAAACCGAAGCACGCATTCCCCTGGATTTCACGGAGGAATTGGTTCCGGCCGAAACGCTGGCGCACAACAAAGTCGCGCTCGATGGAAAATTCGCGGTTAAGGAAAAGGAGGGCGCAGAGGCGCCCTTTGCCGACGACGAGGGACATTTCCGGAAAAGGAAGCAACGCGTCCGCAAATTCGAGCACATCACGCAGATCGATGAAATGGACTGCGGCGCGGCTAGTCTAGGCATGGTTTGCCGTCATTTCGGGCGCAAGGTCAGCCTCGCGCGCATCCGACAGCTCTGTCACACCGCTACTGATGGCACGAGTTTGAAAGCGCTTTGTCGCGCGGCGGTCGAGCTCGGTCTGGCAGCGCGAGCGTTGAAGGTTTCGCTTCGCAATCTTCCGGTGATGCCCTTGCCGGCGATTGTGCACTGGGAAGGCAATCACTGGATGGTGCTCTACGACGTCGACGAAACGCAGGTGCGTGTGGCCGACCCGGCCCTGGGTTTACGCAAAATTCCACGGAAAGAATTTGAGCAAAAGTGGTCGGGATACGCGGCGTTGTTTGATTACACGATTGCCTTCGAAAAGGCGCCGGAGAGCAAACCAAGCCTGGCCTGGGTCTGGCCGTTCCTGGCAAAGTTCCGCAAGATTTTGCTGCAGGTGCTGGGACTTGCTGTTGCGGTCAGTTTTCTGCAACTGCTTTTCCCGGTTTTCACCCAGATGGTGGTGGACAAGGTAATCGTTGAGAATGATCTCGGCCTTCTCAAGACGATTATTCTCGGCATGCTGGCCGCGATTATTTTTGTGCAACTGGCGGCGATCGCACAGGAATATTTGCTCGCCTTTGCCGCGGTGCGGCTCGATACCGCTATTCTCGATTTTCTCAGCCGGCAGCTTCTCTCTTTGCCGATGAGCTATTTTACCAGCCGGCGGACGGGCGATATTCAACGCCGGCTCGATGGCGCACGCCAGGTCCGCCAATTCGCGGTGCAACATGGCGTCGCCGCGTTATTGGCGATGGTGCATTTGCTGGGGGCGGTGGTGTTGATGGCGCTCTACAGCGCCTGGCTCACGCTGGCCTTCCTTGCCACCGTGCCGCTCTATGCCGGTTTAATGTATTTCTCGCTTAAGGTTCTGCGACCGCTTTTCGCCGAGGTTGAGGAGAGCCAGGGAAAATATAGTTCGCATCAAATTGATGCCATCAAAGGGATCGAAGCAGTCAAAGCTGCCTCGGCTGAGTCGGTCTTCCGCGATGCGATGTTGAACGAGTTTCTTTCCGTTTCGAAAAAGATTTTCCGTTCCAATTTCGTGGTCATGTCTTACGACAGCGTGCTGCAAACCATCGGCTTGCTCTCGACCGCGATTTTTCTGTGGGTCGGCGCGAACCAGGTCATCAATGGTCGTCTCAGCGTTGGCGGCTTTGTCGCCTTTAGCTCGCTAACCGCGATCGCTTACGCCGCGATCCTGCGTGCCCTCGGCGTTTGGGACAATCTTCAGCTCGCTGCCGTTTTAATGAACCGGCTCAACGATATCTTCGAGCAGGAACCGGAACAGGGACGCGATCGCTCGCGATTAACGCCAGTGCACAGTCTGGAAGGCAGGATCGAATTGCGCAATGTCTGTTTCAGATATGGCGGCCCGGAAGCGCCCAATATTTTAAGCAACATCACGCTCGATCTGGCGGCTGGCCGCATGATCGCATTCGTCGGGCGAAGTGGCTGTGGCAAGACCACGTTGGTGAAACTGATTGCTGGTCTCCTTGAACCGACGGAAGGCACGATCCTGTTCGATCACGTCGATCTGAAGAATCTGAATTATCGGGATGTGCGCCGTCACATCGGAATGGTGCTTCAGGAAAACCACATGTTTAACGAGACGATCGCACGCAACATTTCTTTCGGCGATCCTGAACCGGATTTGGATCGTGTTCTCGCTGCGGCTCAAGCCGCCGCCGCACATGATTTCATCATGCGTTTGCCGATGGGTTATGAGACGAAAATCGGTGAATCTGGTCTCGCGATCTCGGGTGGACAAAAGCAGCGCATCGCGATTGCGCGTGCCATTTATAACAATCCTCCGATTCTTATTTTCGACGAAGCAACCAGCGCGCTCGATACGGAATCGGAGCGGGCGATCCAAAATAATCTCGGCCGCATTATGGCCGGACGCACGACCATCGCAATTGCGCATCGCTTGAGCACGATTCGAGAGGCCGACTCAATTATCGTGATGGAAAAAGGCAGTGTGGCCGAAATTGGATCGCATGATGAGCTGATGGCGCAACGCGGTTTGTATTTTTATCTCTCGAGTCAGCAAATGGGTGTCGGCGGATGAGCTCGGAAACCTACTCGCCCAGCTCGTTTGAAACCGAATCGGAGATGCTCCCGCAGGATCCGCCGCCGAAAATCATTCGTTTTATGGGTTGGTGGTTGATCTGGCTTTTTATCATCGCGCTGTTGGCAGGCATTTTTGTCCACCTTCCCGAAACAGAGCACGCCGCGTTTGTCCTCATACCGCGCGAAGGGGCCGATCCAATTCAGTCGCCGCGCCTCGCCACGGTGAATCGCGTTTCCGTTACGGAAGGGCAAACGGTTGGAGCCGGCGCGGAACTTTTCGTCCTGCGATCGGACGAGATTCGGGCATTTGATACGCAGCTGCAAACTCTAACGGAAGATTTGCATACGCAGGAATTGACGCTGGCGAAAATGGACGAAGCCTATGCCGCCGAAGCAAACATTAAGAACGCGCAAGTGTCCCAGGCGGAAAGCGAGCTGCGATTTCGCGAGAAGCAAACCGCCAGCAATCGCGAGTTGCTCAACCGGCTGGAGAAGCTTTCGAAAAGCGGCGGTTTTTCCCAGATCGATTTGATCAAGCTTCAGCTCGAGGCTGCCGGAGCGGAAAAAGATCAAGCTGTTGCCCAGCGCACACTCGAGCAGGTGAAACTCGAGCGGCAACAACTGGAAAATCAGAATGCGCGCAAACGCGCGGAGCAAGCCGGCGAAGTGCAGAAGTTGAAGATGAAACTCGGTGCTTTGAAGGGTGACCTCGAAAATTCGCAAAAGAGCTTGTTGACGATTCGTGCACCTTACGACGCCGTCATTATTTCCCTGGCGCAGCGCAATGTCGGCAGCGTTGTGCAAAGTGGACAGGAGCTTTGCCAGCTTGGACGCACCGACGCCAAGCCGCTCGCGCGCTTGATGCTGAACGAGTCCGGCCTGGCGAAGCTAAAACCGGATCAATTGGTGCGGTTTTTCCTCGACGCATATCCGTATCAACGCTACGGCGCGCTCAGCGGAAAGCTCAATTGGGTGAGCCCGTCCGCGGTTGCGGGGGCGAGCGGTCAGTATTTCGTTGGGCTGGCATCACTGGATGAAGCGGCCAATCGACACCATCTTTTGTTGCGGCCTGGAATGAAAGGCGAAGCGCGAATTCGTATCGGAAGCCGGACCTTAATCGAATATGCTTTCGAACCAATCCGGCAATTGCGCGAGGGAATTCGAAATTAATGGAATCGCGCCTCTCCAGTTTGAAGGTTGAAGATCTGCGAACGACGAACGCAGCGATGACGCGCTGCATCAGCCTGGCCAAGCTCGCGGCGAAATCAGACGTTCCAATTGTCTTGCTGGGCGAAACCGGCACCGGAAAAACGCTGCTGGCGCAGGCCATTCACAACTCCTCCGCTCGCGCCCAGGGTCCGTTCATTGCTTTTAATGCTTCGGCGATGAGCGACACGCTGCTGGAGAGCCAGCTTTTCGGTCACGAAAAAGGCGCGTTCACCGGCGCGCAACAAGCCATGAAGGGTAAATTCGAACTCGCGAACGATGGCACAATTTTCCTCGACGAAATTTCCGACATGAGTCCGCTGGCGCAGGTAAAGATTTTGCGCGTACTCGAGTATGGCGAGTTCGAGCGGCTCGGTTCCGAACGGATGTTGGAGACAGATGCTCGGATCATTTGCGCAACCAACGTTTCGCTGCGTGATCGGGTACGGCAGGGGAAATTTCGCGAAGATCTTTATCATCGCCTGAATGGTCTGACGATTTTGATTCCCGCGTTACGTGATCGCCGGGAAGAGCTGCCCGGATTAATCGCGAACGAGCTGAAAGCGTCTGCCTTGCGGCTGGGAAAAACGATCACTGCGATTCATCCCGCAGCGATGGATTGTTTGTTAATGCACGATTGGCGCGGAAATTTACGCGAGCTCAGTCATACCGTGCGAACGATGACCCTGTTTTGCGACGGTGATGTCATCATGCCTGAGCATGTTCATTTTCCGCCCGACCTCGAGCCGCCACAAACATCCGCGAATTCGTCGGAGAAAAGTATGAGCCAGGCGCATCCTGATCACGACGGTGGCGATCTCTCGCTGGCAAGCGCAGTCAAGCGTCACGTGCGTTTTGTCTATAAACAGGCAAACCAAAATCAGCGGCGCGCGTCGAAGCTTCTTGGCATCTCACGTGCCACCCTGAGCCGGCATTTACGCGAGCTGGATCATAAGTGATCCGACGATGATCGAAATGATACCAGATGGCTTAGATTCTGGGCCATCTTCAAATCCCATCGAAATGGTGGGGGCCAGAATTTTAGCTAATCGCATTAGGATTATAAAAGACTGCTGAACAGGTCATTAGATATCGAATAAAAGCTGCGAATTGCGAAAAAAATCGGGAGCAAAAATCTCATGGCACAAATAGTGGTAATAGGGCGCATGTGAGTTCGTCGAAGGAAAAAAAGGACGCAGATTCTGGGGAGCGTGGAGCTCAACGGCAGAAGCGTTCGAAAGATAAGCTGATCCGTTTGGATGACCTGATCCCAGACGAGAAGGTCGTGGGCGGGGGCAAATATTTCGGCGCGACTGACACAACCCAAAACCAAAAAAACAACTAACAAACTGAAAGGTAATATGAGCGAAGAAAAGAAAGAAAAGAAAGATAAGGGCGAAGTACGTGACCTCGAGCCCAAGAAAGATGCCAAGGGCGGCTTCCGTGCTCCGCAGAAAGGTGTGCAAGGCACCCACAAAGCCAACCAGTAATCGTTCGCTAGTGCCGCACAGCGGTCCAACTCCGCTGTGCGGCCTGGCTACAAAACCAAAAGGAACCCCAATTAAAATGAGCGAAACACAAAATCCTGATCCAAATAGGAAAGATATCCCCGATTTGACGCCGGACAAAGACGCCAAAGGCGGCAGTGGCCCGCCTATGCATCGCAAGGAGAAGTAATCACTCGCCAGCGCCGCACGGCGGTTTCAATCTGCTATGCGGGGCGGCCATTAGGGAAAATCG
>QHQU01000236.1 GCA_003219925.1 Verrucomicrobiota bacterium | reverse complement strand
AGCAGATTTTGTTCCGTTTTGGGCGTAACTGGTCGATTCCTCGCCAATGGCCTAGCGGAGGAACATGGCTTCCGCATGTCCTTGGACGCGTGGAAGCGCGTCCTCCATTAGTCTCCCAGACGGTCCTTACAACCCAACTGGATATCAGGCTTCGAAGCCAGCCGGATCACGAGCGCTCGTTTGCCAGCGCGGCGCACAGCGATACCTCCAAACCGCGAAATTGGAAATACCTGAATTGCGGCTAATCGTTTAGAGCGATCTCGCTCCCGGCGCGAACAAGAGAAAGATTGGGCAATGATCGGACGGCTGGATCGTCAGGCTGGATTTGCCAGGCCGAAATGCTCTGATTGGAAGCCATGATCAATATCGAAGCAAACCTTAACCGCGTGAAGAATGAGATCGCACAAGCGGCGCAAGTCTCCGGAAGAAAGGTGACCGACATTGAGCTGATTGCTGTTACCAAGACCCATCCCACGGAGATTGTGCGCGAAGCAGTCGATGTCGGTCAGCTTGTTTTCGGCGAGAGCAAAGTGCAGGAAGCTCGCGCCAAAATCCCTTTGTTACCATCGAACATTCGCTGGCATTTAATCGGTCATCTTCAGAAGAACAAAATCCGTCATGCGCTCCCTTTGTTTGAAATGATACATAGCGTCGATAGTCTCGAGCTCGCGCAGGCGATTGATCGCATCGCCCATGAGGATGGACTGCATCCGCGAATCCTCCTGGAAGTAAATGTCGCCGGTGAAGGAAGCAAGTTTGGGTTCAAAACCACTACGCTGCGAGCCGAGCTGGAATCACTCCTCTTGCTACCGCGACTGTCGATCGAAGGTTTGATGTGTATTCCGCCGTTGGCGGAGGAGGCGGAGACTTCGCGTAATTACTTTGTCGAGCTTCGCGAGCTACGTGATGCGCTGGAACAAGAATTCCAGGTGAAGTTGCCGCATCTTTCGATGGGAATGACAAATGATTACAGCGTTGCAGTGGAAGAAGGCGCGACGCTTGTCCGGGTCGGCACCGCCATTTTCGGTGAACGAAAGCGAAGGAACGCGAACTTGTAGTCTGCGCGCCCAGCGGACATTTTGTCCGCTGAACTTCGCCCCAGCCGCTAGGCGCACAGGCTAAAAAGCCTGTATTCCGCCGGCATCCTGCTAAACTTACTCAATGGCTTTGGCACCGACAAATATTCAGCAAATCGGTAACGAGTTGGCGATTCAATGGAGCGATGGCGGCGAATCGTATCTCAACCTTGAGCTAATCCGTCGCGCCTGTCCGTGCGCGGCTTGTGGCGGCGAACCGGATGTGCTGGGCAATGTTTTGCGACCGGAGGTCAGTCATACCGACGCCAGCTTTCAGCTCGACAGTTTCGTCGTCGTCGGCGGTTACGCCCTGCAACCGCGCTGGCACGATGGACACAACACTGGGATTTACAGTTTCCAATACCTGCGGCGGTTGGCTTCGTCGGCGCCGAAATAGAGATCGTTCCGCTAAAGAATCCTCGGCCAGATCGCGGAATTTGGGATCTTCGCATAGATCGCCGCTGGAGGGACGCGCTCTGTCGCGGCCCAAAGATTGGGACATAACAGAGCATGTCCCTCCGTTTTTATACTGGAATCGTCACCCGCAGAAGCGATGTGCCTTCGCCACGTGGATGGATCGTTCGTTCTCGTAACGAAGCCGGCACGAGAAAGAAATCACCCGGCGTGAAATCGACACCGGCGCATCGCAGCGCGCCGGTTAAGCACAAAACAATGGCAAATTGCCCGAGCGGCGCGATCGCACGCTGAGCATCGAGACTCCATTTCTGCACTTCGAAGAGTTCATGTCGCACCAGTAATTCACCACTTGGTGTAATCGGCTCGGGAGCCACGTCATTGAAATCGATGCATTGCAACGCCTGATCCACATGAAGTTGTCGCCGCTCCCCCTGATCATCGACTCGGTTCCAATCGAAAACGCGATAAGTGGTGTCGCTGTTTTGCTGGACCTCGACTAAGATGTTCCCGGCGCCGATGGCGTGAAATCTCCCGGAAGGCAGGAACATGGCGTCACCGTTCTTCATCCGGATCGCGTGAACACAATCGGCGACAGTTCCGGAATGAAGGGCGTCCTCGAATTGATCGCGCGTCATCGATTTTCGGAGGCCAACGAAAATTTCGGCATTCGGCTCCGCCGCAAAAACATACCAAAATTCGGTCTTGGCTTCGCCACCTAACGATTCTGCGATTTCTGGCGGCGGATGGACTTGCAGCGACAACTTCTCCTGCGCATCAAGCAGTTTAATCAGCAGCGGAAAACGCCGGGCATCGGGCACCGCGCCAAATAGCTTTTCGCGAAAGTTTACCCAGAGATCGTGAAGCGATCGGCCGGCCAACGGGCCTTCGCGCACGATACTTTGGGCTTCGGGTCGATCGACGATCTCCCATGACTCGCCGATTCGTTTGTTGGCCGGCAATTTCTTGCCAAACGACGCGGCAAGGTTATGACCACCCCAAATCCTTTCCTTGAAAATCGGTTCGAACACGACCGGTGAATCGGAGCCCGCCATCACGCCCTCCATCAAACATCAAACGTCAAACATCAACCGTCTTCAATTATTGAACCGATAATAGGGTAAATTGTCGAACAGGACTGCGCGGGTTAACATTCCTTATTTGAAAGCATTTCTTCGATACTGGTTGCCGATCATAATTTGGTTGGCCCTCATTTTCATTGGGTCGACTGATTTGATGTCAGCCGAACATACTTCGCGTATTATTGGCCCTCTCTTACACTGGCTTTTTCCCACAATTTCGCCCTTCACCGTTTTGCGGGTCCAATTTTTTATGCGCAAGCTCGCGCATGTATCGGAATATGCCATCCTCGCGGTGCTGTTGTATCGCGCCTTTGTCCATACGGCATTGAAAGGACGGAGGGCACTTTCCGCGGGCCTCGTGCTACTGCTCTGTGCGGCTTATGCCGCAACCGATGAATTTCATCAGTCTTTCGTTCCATCACGAACGGCGTCACTGCGCGACGTAATGATCGACATCTGTGGCGCAATGTTGGCGGTAATCCTGTATTGGTCGATCGCGACACGTCGCATAATTCCAAGCCGCTCCTGATCTCGGCACCAAAGCAAGGAGCGCTCGCATTCGATCGCAGAAGAAAAGGGGGGAATGCTCGTTTGGCGCACAACAGGAAGGTCCGCGTTCCGCGACATACCGGACGTGGCTGGTTGGAACACAGACTTTCTAATCTGTGCGCCCAACGGGCTGTTAGCCTGTTGCGCTGCGATGGACGGGTGAGCATGCGCTTGATAAGCGCAGGGTCACTGGTTCGAGCCCAGTCAGGCCCAGCCTTCGCTTGGAGCGCAGCACAAAGTGAAGGCTGCCACGCCGGAGTGAAACGTAGGCGGGCCCGTGCTTGATATGTTCTCCCTTGCGCTCCAAGACTACGGCTTGGCAAGCCAGCGCAATGGAAAATTTTTTCTACGTTTATGTTCTCGTAAGCGAGGCTGATGCAACTCAACACTACACCGGCATCACGCGAGACCTCCCGTCTCGTCTAAAAGAGCACAGTCAAGGCACATGCATATACACCGCCAGATGCCGCCCGTGGCGCATCGAAACCGCAATCGCATTCAAATCAGAAGCAAAGGCGCGAGCGTTTGAAAAATATCTGAAGACCGGCTCAGGTCGTGAATTCTCACGGCGACATCTATAAGTTTCCGCCATCGGCCCGAGCATCCAGCCGCGTAAAACGCTCTCGCGGTCACGTGGCGAAGCATTCGGTCCGGTCGCTGCAGCGACTCGCAGTGGCGACAATCGAGTCTCCAGCACCTCAGATCTGCGATTTCACAAAATCGGCACACAACTGCAACCGAATCGTCACGGGAGGCGTTTAATCTATTATCATGGACATTGACGCTCTACATTCTGCGCTCCTTTCAATCACAGTGGTTTCTGAAAAAGTTCGCGCCGCGCGAGAAATCCTCTCGGCTACGGGAGATGCGCCGGCTCGGCTGGGAAAGTTTCTTTGCGAAGCCGAAAACGATCTGCGGATGGCCCAAGCGACGCTTGGCGGCGAATTAGGATTCAGTCTGTGTCCCCGCTGCTGGCCGCCGGAGCTGGTCGCGACAGACCTGGACGGCAAGCTTAATTGTCCCGTCTGTGGACGAATTTCGCACGAGCAAGCAGCGTGAGCTGCGCGATAGGTGAAACGTCTTGGCGTCTCGGAACAAAACAGCGTTGTAGAGCGGTCGTCCTTGCCGCCAAGGAAAGGAAACGGCGGCGAAGATCGCCGCCCTCCAATTTTTGCCCGCGATCGGCAGTCCGGAATTGATTTGCTCAAGCTGTTACGTAGAAGCCGCTATGACCGAGAAAGCCGCACCACCACGGCAGGTGTGGCATGAGAAAAGCGAAGCCATGCGACACAATAACGGCCCCGATGGCAAGCGCCCGCAGAAAATCGAGGCCAAATAAACGCGGCGAATGAACATGAGTTACCTTCAACGGAAACATTTCTTCCGTGCCGGGCTTTGCCCTTTGTCGCGCGATGATTGTTCCGCTCGTCACCGGCTCGGAGCGTAAGCTCAAAGAATCGAGAACAAAAGATCCCCGAACACGCGACTCAACCGGAACACGGACTTTCCAGTCTGTGCGCCCAGCGAAGATTCTCTCTGGTGAATCGTAGCAGCGGCCTGAACCCGAGTAGGGAGCAAAAGAGGTTGTCGAAAAAGAATCGCTCCCTAAGGTTTGCGCTCTGTGCGCGCCGGCCGGCTTCTCGTTCTTTTTTCTGCTTGCTTGACCTTAGTGGCTTCAGGTCTCGCGCGAGAGCCCGAAGCCGAGGTGAAGAAGTTGTCTTTCAATCATACTACCTTGCAAAATGGTCTGGAGATTTACTCGATCGAGGATCATTCCAGTCCAACGGTCGCTGTCCAGGTTTGGTACCATGTCGGGTCCAAAGATGATCCCGATGGACGCAGTGGGTTCGCACATTTGTTCGAGCACATGATGTTTAAGGGCAACGAGCACCTGACGCCCGAGACTTTTGAGCAGTTGACCGAAAACGTCGGTGGAGAGAACAACGCCTATACCGCGCCGGACGTGACTGTTTACCATGAGGTCGTTCCTTCGAACTACCTGGAGCCGGTCCTTTGGGCGGAAGCGGAACGGATGTCTTCGCTGGCCCTCAATGATGGGAATTTCAATTCAGAGCGGGACGTGGTGAAGGAAGAATATCGCCAGCGCATCCTGGCCAATCCGTATGGCGAATTCTCGTTAGCGATCGATCAGAAGTCCTTTGCCGTTCATCCTTACAAACGGCCGAGCATCGGCAATATTGCAGAACTCGATGCGGCGCAGCTACCCGAAGTAAAGGCGTTTCATTCGACCTTCTATCGACCGGACAATGCAACATTAGTTGTAGTTGGTGATTTTAAGGCGAGTGACCTCGAATCCTGGACCAAAAAATATTTCGGGCCGATCCCCAAGCCGACAACGAAGATTCCGCGAGTGGCCGTCGTTGAACCTCCACGCAAAGAAGATAGGCACGAGGTCTTATTCAGTGCCAAGGCCCCATTGCCCGCGTTCGCCATGACTTATCTGGGGCCGTCGGTTCGCAATAACGATGAGCCAGCACTGGGTTTGGCAGATGAAATTTTATCCGGCGGCCAATCGTCGCGCCTTTATCAGTCGCTCGTTTATGAACAACAAGTGGCCCAGCGCGCCTCCTTCGACGCC
>QHQU01000054.1 GCA_003219925.1 Verrucomicrobiota bacterium | reverse complement strand
GCAATCATCAACGCTGCTCTGGCGAAACGTTATTGGCCGAACGAAGACCCGATTGGAAAACGAATCGATATTGGCGCGTCGGTGATGAAGGAAAAATGGGCGACGATAATCGGCATTGTCGGAAATGTTCGGCATCGCGGTTTAGATTACGATGCGTTGCCGGAGTATTATATGCCGATCACGCAAACGCCGAACAGCCAGGCGGTGTTGGTCGTACGCAGCGCGCAGGATCCGGGAAGTATGATCTCCGCCATTCGCACTGCGCTACGCGAGGTCGATCCGGCTCAGCCGATCGCTCATGTTCGTACCCTTGAGCAAGTAGTCGCCGACTCGGTCGCGCCGCGGCGACTTTCCATTTGGCTCCTGGGATTGTTTGCGGCGCTCGCGCTCGCACTGGCTTCGATTGGAATTTACGGGGTGATGTCGTTCTTGGTCGTGCAACGAACGCACGAACTGGGTGTGCGCATGGCCCTGGGCGCGCAACGACACGACATACTGCGCCTGGTTGTCGGTCACGCCGCCAAATTAATTTTGAGCGGCACGCTCATTGGTCTAGCGTTTGCCTTCGCGACGACGCACTTGCTCGCCGCAATGCTCTACCACGTTAGCCCGCGTGATCTGTCAACATTTGCCTTCGTCACTGTCGTACTCGGCGCGATCGCCCTAGTGGCCAGCTACATTCCGACCTCCCGCGTCATTCGGACCGACCCGATGCTCGCACTCACCCATACCGCATGATCCGACTCCACAACATCGAACGATCCTATCCGCTGGGACGCGGACAAATGTTTTATGTCTTGCGCGACATCGATCTTGATATTGCGGCCGGCGATTTTGTTTCGGTGATGGGCCCATCAGGGGCGGGCAAATCGACCCTCCTGCATATTCTCGGCATGCACGATCACGGATGGACCGGCGAATATTTTTTCGATGAGACCGCGGTGCATCTGTTGAAGGCAAAAGAGCGAGCCACTTTGCGAAATGAACAGGTCGGATTCGTTTTTCAGCAATATCATTTGCTCGACGATCTGACGGTTTACGAGAACCTCGATATTCCACTTTCGTATCGGCATTATAGTAAGGGCGAACGGGCTGCTCTGGTGGCAGACGCGCTCGATCGTTTTCAGATTGTCGGCAAAAAGGATTTGTATCCGCGGCAACTTTCCGGCGGCCAGCAACAACTCGTCGGGGTAGCCCGCGCCATCATTGCCTCGCCCAAATTGCTGCTGGCGGACGAGCCAACTGGAAATCTGCATTCCAGCCAGGGCGAAGAAATCATGGAGCTGTTTCGAAGATTGAACGAAGAGGGAGTGACAATCGTCCAGGTGACGCATTCGGAGAAAAATGCGTCGTACGGGAAACGGATCATTCAGCTGCGCGACGGCTGGATCGTATGATGGCTGATCTAAAATACGCTTTCCGAATGCTGCTAAAAGCGCCGGCATTCGCCAGCATCGCGATCCTAACCCTTGCCCTTGGCATCGGTGCAAATACCGCCATTTTTAGCCTGATTCACGATCTTTTCCTGCGCGGGCTCCCGTTCAAAGACCCTTCGCGCATAGTGCGCATTTACGGTGAAGCTAAGGAGCGCGACCTGAAGCAGCTGCCATTTTCAGTCCCAAAGTTCTGGCATTATCGGGACGGGCAAACGGTTTTTTCGAGTATAGCCGCCGATTGGGGCAACGGTTACATCTTGACCGGCCTTGGCGAACCAGCGCAGGTGCTGGGCGAGAACGTCACCGCAAATTATTTCGATCTGCTGGGCATTCATCCGATTCTCGGCCGCAATTTTCTTCAGCAGGAAGAAATGCGGGATGATGTCGGCCTGGTTACGGAGAACTTCTGGCGCAAACGACTTGGCTCCGATCCTGGTGTGATCGGCCGGAGCATCGCGCTCAACGGCGTCGCCACGACGATCATAGGGGTTTTGCCCGATCTTCCGATTTCGTGGTTCGGCCGCGACACGGAAATATTCATCGTCAAGCCATTTGAAAATGCGAACGCAACCAGGGATCGGTTGATGCGCGGTTATAGTTTCATGCGGTGTATCGGGCGCCTGAAACCGGGTATCACCATGCAGCAAGCGCAGTCGACCATGCCCGCCTTGGAGCAAAGCTATCGCGCGCAACATCCCGAGACGGCGGACTGCACCTGGACGTCGGTGCTGGTGAGCGCAACGGAAGATGTGACGGGCGATTTGCGACCAGCTTTCGTTACACTGCTGATTGCAGTCGGGGCGGTCTTGATGATCGCTTGCAGTAACGTCGCAAATTTGTTGCTGGTTCGTTTCAGTGGTCGACGCCGCGAGATTGCATTGCGCATGGCTTTGGGGGCCAATCGGCGCAATGTCGTTCGACTATTCGTTCTCGAAAGCGCCAGCGTGAGCGTTATCGCCGGAATTATCGGATTGTGCCTGGCGCTATGGATTGTTGATCTTGTTCCAAAGATCGCGGGCGACAATGTCCCCTTGGAGGGCGGGATCAGGCTGCACTGGGCCGTGCTGGTCTTTACATTGCTGCTGTCGCTTCTGACCGGTCTCGCCATGGGCTGCTATCCGGCATGGCAAAGTTCGCGCGCCGATCTGATTGAAGGGTTGAAAGAGAGCAATCGAACGATGAGCGCGAGTCGTGGCCAGCATCGCTTTCGCCGCGGGCTCGTTTCTGCACAGGTGGCTCTCTCGATGGTGTTGCTGGCGGCGGCAGCGATGCTCGCTTCCAGTTTCGTTCGGCTGAGCAATCAGGAAACGGGGTTTCGTTCGGACCACGTTTGGGCGGCCGGGATCGGTCTGCCAGCAGGAAGATATCCCGATCCCGCTTCACGCGCTCGCTTTGCCCAACGTCTTGTTGAGGAAGTGCAGGCCTCTCCCGGTGTTGAGGTAGCCGCGACTGTCGATGCCGTCCCACTGAGCGGCAACTATTCGCAGACCCCATACGCTCGCACCGACGGAAATCCTTTACCGGTCAACCAGCGTCCTCTCGGCCTAACCCGAAGCATCTCGCCCGGATACTTCCGAGCGTTACGAATTCCGCTCTTGGCCGGCCGCGAATTTACCGAACGTGACGGCGCGGATGGCCCACTCGTCGTGATTTTAAGCAGCTCGACGGCGAAAAGATTATTTCCTAACGAGAACCCGCTTGGGAAGCAGCTCCTTTTCGGCGTGGATAATGGTAATGGCTTGGTGGCCGAAGTCGTGGGCGTGGTTGGCGATGTTCGATCGCGCGAACTGGCAAAAACGAATGATGTCGAATTTTACCGGCCCTGGCCACAGCGAAGTGTTTCGTTTTTTAACGTCATCGTCCGCACCTCGATGAACCCGGAAGCAGCCGCATCCATGGTTCGCGCTGCACTCGACAGGATCGACAAGGAAATGCCGATTCTTCAACCCAACACGCTCGACACGATCGTTGCTCAATCGCTTGGACAACGACGATTGACGATGGGGCTGCTTGGCGCGTTTGCAGAAGATGTTTTGCGTCTTGTCGTGAGGCAGGGGATGGACCCGGTTTTGATTGGATTGGGTTTCGGTCTCGTTGCAATTTTCGGAACAGGTCGATTTCTGACCGCGCAGCTTTATCAGATCTCGCCGCATAATCCTATGTTGCTCGCTCTCACCGCCACCGGATTGGCGATTGCGGCGCTGCTGGCGTGTTTAATCCCGGCACGCCGGGCGACATCGATCGATCCAATTCAAGCCCTCCGCTCGGAATAATTCTTTATGATGGGCGACCTTCGTTTTGCTTTGCGGATGTTGGCGAAAGCACCCGGGTTTGCCATCATTGCTACGCTCACCCTTGCTCTTGGCATCGGCGCAAACAGCGCCATTTTCAGCGTGATCGATGCCGTGCTGCTTCGGCCATTACCATTTCCAAAGCCGAATGAGTTGATCGCGGTGTGGAGCAAGGTGCAGGGAGATACCGAGCGCGAAACCGGTTCGTTTCCCGATTACGGCGATATTCGCGACCAGTCGCAGACGGTTGAGAGTTTGTTCGCTTTCACACGCGCCAGCACCGTGCTCGGTACCGGCAGTGACGCCAAGGAACTCTTTGGAACCGCCGTGACCTCCGATATTTTTCGCGTGCTTGGGATACCGCCGCTTCTCGGGCGAACGTTTACCCAGGACGAGGACAGAACCGGTGCGCGTGTGATTGTTCTGACTTACGACGCGTGGCAACACTACTTTAATAGGGATCCGAGTATTATCGGCCGCGAAGTTCTTTGCTCGTTGCGGCCCTATACCGTGATCGGCGTAATGCCGCCGGGCTATCGCTATCCCATCGGTCCACGCTGCGAGTATTTCATGCCGTTGCAGCAGCTCGTTCCGGATTCAGTGAAGAATCGCAGTTCACATTTTTTGCGCTTGGTCGGTCGTTTAAAACCGGGCGCTAGCGTCAAACAAGCCAGTGCCGAGATCTCTGCCATCGGCGGTCGGATGGAGAAACAATTTCCCGACAGCAACACCGGCCGCACTTACTATGCGATTTCACTTCACCACGACCTTGTCGGTGATGTCCGACCGGCTTTGCTGACCATTGTCTCTGCCGTCGTTCTTGTTTTGCTCATTGCCTGCGCCAATGTCGCAAATCTGTTGCTCGCGCGCGCAAACCAACGGCGGCGCGAGATCGCGATTCGCACCGCACTCGGAGCCAGTCGTCTCCGCATTGTCACACAGTTATTGATTGAGGGTGTTGTCCTTGCAATCCTCGGCGCCTGCTTCGGCCTTCTCCTCGCCTGGTGGGGAATCGATTTGCTCCGTCTATTCGGTCCGCGCGATGTGCCGCGGCTCGATGACATCCAAATCAACGCGGTCGTCATCGTCATCGCCTTGGTCGCCGCTGTTGCCAGCACCTTGCTCTTCGCGGTTTTTCCCGCTCTGCAAGTGTCGCGCCCGAACGTAAACGAGTCTCTGCAAGAGGGAAGCCGTGGCGCAGTCGGTCCGGAATCGCATCGCGCGCGCTCTCTCCTGATCATCGCGCAAGTAGCCTTATCGATGTTGCTTCTCGCCGGCGCGGGATTGCTGATCAAGAGCTTCAGTAATTTGCGGGCAACAAATCCTGGATTCGAACCATCGCAGGTCCTGACCCTCGATCTTGCTTTGCCGCGGGCGAAATATGCGGATTTACCATTGAAGCAGCAGGAATTCTTCGAACGGCTCGATCGTCGGTTGCGTACGCTTCCGGGTGTCGAAGCTGCCGGGGGAGTGACGCCATTGCCGTTTTCGGGTAACGATCGAGCCTCCTCGTTTTGGATCGCCGGCCGGCCCGATCCCGGTTCCGGCAACCATCCGAATGCGTCGCATCTCACCGTCATGGGCGATTACTTTCGCGCGATGCATATTCCGCTCCTGACCGGACGCGCTTTCGATTCTCGCGACGGCAGGGAAGGGATGCCGGTTGTGATGGTGAACGAAGCCTTCGTGAAGAAATTCTTCGAGGGACGAGACGCGCTCGGCCAGCACATCATTGTTGATCATGCGGAAAAAGCGAAAGACCGCCCGCTTGAGATCGTTGGCGTTGTCGGCAACACCCGACATGAATCGCTGGCGATCGATCCGATTCCGGAGTTTTACATTCCCTTCGCACAGGATCCCGATCGCCGGATGTATCTGGTGTTGCGAACTTCAAGTGAGAAGTTGACCGGTCTTGAAAACTCTGCGCGCGGCGCGATTCACGAAATCGACCGCGACATTTACGTTCCCAATCTGAAACCGCTGGAAGAATTGATCGGGATCACTCTGGCCCAGCCCCGTTTCAATATGATGCTGCTCGGTGTCTTCGCCGGAGTCGCAATGACACTCGCCGCGATCGGAATTTACGGCGTGATCGCCTACACCGTGACGCAGCGCACGAAAGAATTCGGCATTCGCATGGCCCTCGGTGCGCAACGAAGCGACATGTTGCAAATGATTTTGCGGCAAAGTTTCAGTGTCGTTGCGATCGGCTTGGCCATCGGCCTGCTCGCCGCGCTCGCCTTGACCCGATTGATGGCGAGCCTGCTTTACGGCGTAAGCGCACATGATTTTTCCATTTACGCGTTCGTGCTGTTTGTCCTTAGTGCCGCGGCTTTGGTGGCGAGTTATCTGCCGGCTCGCCGCGCCATGAAGGTCGATCCAATGGTGGCATTGCGTTATGAATAAAATTGCGCTGGCTGTAATCTCATTATTTGGCGGTCTGCTTTTCGCGAAGGAAGGTTCTGCCGGCGAGGTGCTCGAAGATGTGGTCGAGAGAAGATTTCCGCTTGATCCTTCGGGCACGTTTTCGCTGCGCGCGATCGACGGGACGGTTGAAATCTTCGGGACCGACAGCCAAGAAGTAAAAATCGTCGCGGTTAAAAAGGCGTTTTCACCT
>QHQU01000053.1 GCA_003219925.1 Verrucomicrobiota bacterium | reverse complement strand
GATTCCCCAGCCATCACGAATAATCAGCATTACCGGCCCGCTCATCGCGCGCAATCTGCCGACCGTGCAAGACCAGACAAGCGATTTCCGATGGCTGCGGGATTGACAATGCGCTATCGGCTCATTCACATCGCGCCATGAAGTGGAGGAACCAGATACTCGCTCTGATCTGCCTTCTCGCCTTTGCCGCCCTCGGCGTTCTCTATTTTAAAAATTGGGTCGTGCAAAAACCTTTCGGGATCATTCTGTTCATTGGGGAAGGATTGACCGCGCAACGAACAGCGGCGACGCGGGTCTATATCGGGGGTGCAGACAGTCCGCTGGCGATGGACGGTTTGGAATTTTCGGCGCGACTGCGCAATCACTCGGTCGATTTCGCGGTGCCAGACTCAGGTGCAGCCGCATCCGCCCTGGCAACGGGAACAAAAGTAAAAAACGGAACGATTTCCCTTGCGGAATCGGGCGATGCGCTGAGAACGATTCTTGAGCTCGCGCATGAGGAAGGTCGGGCTACTGGAATTGTGACTGACGGGGCGCTCACCAACCCAACCGTGGCAGCCTTCTATGCCCACGCCAACAACGCGAAACAGCCGCAAGAATTTGCCAACGCGCTGATCGAGCGGGATGCAGTCGACATTGCGCTGGGTGGTGGAGCAACGGAGTTTAAGAAAGAAAAGCTGGACCAGACCCGGATTCGAGTCGTCCACAATTTGCCTGAGCTGGAACAAATCACGGAATGGCAACAGCCACGCCTTCTCGGGCTCTTTGCGGCCAATGATCTGCCGTTTACCGACGAAGTCGCGGCGCGGACTGAGCAACCGTCCCTGGCAGATATGGTGCGACGGGCCATCGAACTTCTTCAGGTTAACCGTCACGGTTATATTTTGATTGTGGACGCCCATTTGATGGCTTCGGCGGCGTGGCAAAATTCGGGCGAACGGACGCTGCGTGAAACGGCGGAGCTCGATCGCGCTGTCAAGGTTGGACGGCAGTATGCGGGCAGAAATGCCGCAATCATCGTGTGCGGTGATGCGGCAATTGGGGGAATGAGCGTTAACGGGTATCCGTTTCGCTACGACAGCGGCGTCGCCATCCTCGGTCTAAACTCAGCCGGTCAGCCTTGGGTTACGTGGGCAACCGGACCTAATGGTGGGAAGAGCGGCGGAAACGTGGAGTCGCCTGGCACTCGCGATCTTTCCGCGCTTGAACCAGCGGCCGTTCAAGCTCCATCTGCACTCAATTCGGTCGAAGATCCGATTGCCAACTCCACTGGCCTGGGAATGGAAAAACTTCGCGGCACAATTGATAATACGGATGTGTTCGCGACCATTCGCGATGCACTTTAATTAGGTCGCGAGAACCAGGCGCAAGAAATGTCCGTTAGTCCGATGAACGCGGAGCGGCGCGACGCCGCAGCTGGGCTCGCGCAAGAGAGTCCTGGTCCAAAGTCCGTTACGGGCTTGTTGGCACAACTCTTGGGATAAAGACAAATGGTGGAGGTCGAGGCAATTCAAGCGCCGGACCTTGCTCTTCCGCGGGTCCTTCCCCCGGAATCTCCTTGCTGAAATCTTTTGCATCCTTCGAATCGCGGACAGTCTTGCCGTCCGAAGTATCGGAAGGGTTGTTTCCAATAGTATTTGCCGCCAGCAGCCTCGCGTTGCTGGCTGGGCCGAAGACAGCAACTTCAGCGACAGAGAAATTTGGATTCCGCGTGGACGGTGTCCATACCAGCATGACATAGCGACCGGTGGTTTCCTCGAAATCGACCGCGACGCGACCACTTCCATCATCATTGCCGGTGCCGACCGGCCGAAATGCGGCGAGGGTCGGTGGATCGATCCGCAAGCTCGACCCGGGATTTCCGGTGTTATTGCCCGGCAAGGCACCAAGCAGATAAAATGTCACCGTGGCCGAGCTGGGAGTCGAGAAAGTTGAAATACGGTTAACAGACACGGAATGGCCCAGATCAATTATCGCGGCCGGAGCTGCATCGCTGGCGGCAAACCCGTACGCCGTACCAGGCTGACCATCGATCATGTTGTAAGCGAGTTTTAAATCATCGCCTGAACTAACAAAAATTGTGCGCGCTTTTGCGTGCAAATCAGCAAGATTGTAATTAGCCTTCGCCCTGGCGTCAGCGGAACTGGCGGCCGCAATCTTTCGCGCGCGCGGCATAGTGAAATCAGAAACCGGCGCTGCGGAATAAATTCCGAGGCTACCGATGCGGCCGGGGCTGCGTACATTAAAGGTCAGTCGCACATACTTTGCCTCAGCGGGGCCGATCCTGGTGAAGATTAATCCATTGGAAAGTTCCTCTTGTCCGGCGTCGTGCCATTGCGGGCTTTCAGGTGAGAGTTTTGCGCTAGACATGGCGATAGTAACCGTCCCCTTCGCCTCGCTGTTAAGGAATGCAATGCTGTCAATATTCTCGATTTGAGCGAGCGAGATCAGAATTCTAGTTGTGCCGGTTCTAAGCCCGTAAACCGATGCCGGATCACCGGAAAGGAATGGAACCGAAGAGGAGGCATCGTCTGGCACGTCGCTCTCGATTTGGGCGCCAAGATCGAACCGGGCCAGATTTTGCGGGTAGTTAGGAGCTTGCGCCACTGTCAGGGGCGGAATTTTTTGCAACACCAGGTCAGCGCCGCTGATTGAGATGGCAATTCCGAAGCCAAGAAAAAAGGTTGAAGCGCGTAAAAAATAGTACCGCTTCGCCGCCATACCCCCCATTCAATAGCACGTTATCCAATCCTCTCCCGATCTGACAAGCGAAAATTGCCGGCCGGTTGATATCTGGCCTTAATAATACCAGACCACTACCGCAATCTGACGGAAGTGGAAACGTTTGAATTACAAACGCGCGTACAATGACGTTGCTGCAGACGCCCGATACTTTCGGCTGCCGGCGTAGGCGTAATATGGCACGTATGAGTTTTCCGGTATCTCATTCACCGCCTGAGCAACCCAATTGATCGTTGGATCGAGGACAAAGGTCACCGATGCGCTCGTCCATTCAACCCAGGTGTGGGTGCGGCGGCTCACTGGAGTGCGTTTGCCGATTACCAGACGCAGATTACGCGCACCATTTTCTCGCATTCTTTGATAAAGTGCGACTGCTTTTCCCTTGCAATCCGCAGTTGGCGCGTGGGCAATCTCAATCGGCGTCTTCCACTCCATTGAATAGCTGTAGGGAATTGCACGCAGCTCGCCTATCCACTGATTAACAAGGGACAGGGGCGGAACGGAATGATGAAGAGAAGTTGGCGCGTTCAAGACTGGCTGAATTCGCGCCATCTGATGATCGTAAGGGGTCTTTTTGGCGGTGACGAGAAGTGAATCGGCAAAGCAAGTAGCAATGGAAA
>QHQU01000052.1 GCA_003219925.1 Verrucomicrobiota bacterium | reverse complement strand
TGCGCGAGCTGCGTGGCCGATCGAGCATGTCCTGCGGCAAAATCTCGTTCCATAGATCGTTCACCTCTTTCGACTTCGAGAAAAAGCGATGACCGCCGATATCGAAATGAAAGCCTTTGTACGTGGCAGTGCGGGAAATTCCGCCGACGTAAACCGGATCGGCTTCAAGAACGGTGACGCTGATTTCGTTCTTCGACAAAAGATAAGCGGCAGTAAGACCGGCTGGTCCGGCGCCGATTATGGCTACGTTCGTTTTCAATAAATCAGGCAACCCAGTTTCCCCGTGTAAAATTCCAAATGTACCAGCTTTCGAGGCCCAGCCCCGCCGCGCTGACCAACGCAATTGCAGTCACCGCGCTTGCTCGTCCCAGCCACGAGCGGAGGGGAAGATTGTGCAAATAATGCAAAAGCGCCAGTACGATAAGCGGATGCAGACAAAATTCGTAACGGAGCATGCTTTCCATGTTTACGCAGGCAACGCCGGAGACGGAGAGGAAATAGAGAACGAAGGCTGCGAAATAAAATGAGATGCGCACAGAACGGTTGGTTTGACGGCGCGCGCCCGGTAAAAATTCAGAAGCAAAAATGGCTAGGAGCAGAAGTCCGCCGAACGTCATCGCCATCTGGCTCATTTCGGTAGGATCTTCGAGGGCAGGAAGGAGCCAGTGATAGTTCGACGGTTTAAAGATAGCGAGGTAATCCGGTTCAATTGCCCAGCCGAACTGCTGCGTTAGCATATAGATGTCCCAGTGTCCCCATCGGAACTGGCAATAAACGAAAAATCCGAGGCCGCCGAGCATGGCTGACGCGCTGACCAAGGCCGCGCCGCCATAATTCGCCAACCAATCGCGAACGTTTGCCAATTTGCGCCAGCCGAGCTCCCAAATCCTTTTCACCAGTGGTGCCAGCGCACAGGGCAGGCCGACGATCCGGGTCGCCGACATGACGATGCCGTGAAGTGCCGCCAAAATTCGCGCGCGTCGCGATTCCATCCCGCTCCAGTAGAGGAAACCAAGAAGCGCCATCAAAAAAAGAGATTCGGAATAGCCGGCGACGAGAAAGAAAGCCGCAGGATGCGCCAAAATGACGAGCGCGCCGAGCAGCTGCCAACTGGCCGGCAGGTTCCATCGTTGGCAGAAAAGGAAGAAATAGGTCCAAAAACCCCAGGCGGCGGATTGGGCGGTAATTAATAAGGCGTTCTCGACCCCAACGCCGAGTGCGCGGTGTAACATCCAAGCGATCGCGGGATAGGCCGGGAAGAAGGCTGTGTTGGAGACCTCCATCATTTTGTGGGAAATCGGCGGCACAATAGTTTCGTAACCACGAGCAACGATGTTAGCGAACCAGTGGCTATCGTGCTGGAGGAGCGTTTGATAGCGGTATTCGAACGGGCCGTCGGGTGCTACAAGGAAGATCGCCACGACCATTTGCAACAGCGTGACAGCGAAACCCGCGGAAAGGGCTTTGGCCGCAGGAGATATCTGAGTCATGGGGCGAGTCCGTGGAAGGGCAGAGGAAACCGGAAGAGCCCGTGGAATGCAAGGCTCTTCCGGCGGGGCTGCGTCCTTACTATATAGTGCGGCGGTCACGGTGCGGTTTTTTGACGCTGTCGCTCTCGCTTTATTCGCGTGTGACCCCAGGGGGCGGCGGTCTTTGACCGCCGTTTATTAAAGTCGGCGACTGGGAAGGCGCCGCTTCTTGACTTCAGGCAGCGATTTCCGTCTCGCGGACAAGACTGCGGTACAGTTCTTCGTAGCGCTGCGCGGCAGCTGACCAGGAAAATTCGCGCTCCATCGCGCGGCGAATGAGGCCGGTCCAAACGGCGCGATCGCGAAAAAGGGCACGGGCGCGCTTGATCGAATCCCAAAACGCTTCCGAGGAATAGTCGTAATAAAGAAAGCCATAGCCCGACTCGGAAGGCTCTAGCGTCGGGTCGTAGTCCTGAACAATTTCCTGAATCCCGCCGCTGGCGTGCGCGACCGGGATTGCTCCGTATCGCAAGCTATACATTGCAATTAGCCCACTCGGCTCGAAGCGTGACGGTATCAGCGTGATATCGGAACCGGCTTGGATCAGGTGAGCCAGCCTTTCGTCGAAATGACGGCGATAGGCGAATCGTGACGGATAGCGGCGGGCCGCGATGGCGAGGGCAGTTTCGAACGCCGGGTCGCCTTCGCCCAGAATAATCAGGCGCACGTCATCCGTGAGCAGTCGATCGAAGAGCGGGGTGAGAATCCCAAACCCTTTTTCGGCGACCACGCGCGTGACCATTCCAAAAACCGGGCCGCGGGGCGCAGGGGCGAGCCCGAGATTCGCCAACAAAGCGTCACGACAAATCATTTTGCCCCATAATTTTTCGCACTCGAAATGAGCTGGCAGCAGGGGATCGGTCGCCGGATCCCACCGCGCGTAATCGGCACCATGCAAGATGCCGCTGAGCTTGTGGGCATTTTCGCGGAGGACGACGTCGAGTTCATAGCCACCTTCAGGTTGGAGGATTTCCTGCTTATGATGCTCGCTGACGGAGGTGACGCGGTCAGCGAAAACGATGCCGGCTTTCAAAAAATTGAGGCGCCCGAAAAACTCGACCCCACGAAGCGAAAAAAAACGTTGCGGCAGATTGGTGAGAGCAAAATCAAGTCCCCAAAAACTTCCCTGCTCAGCCAGTCTATGGATCGTTAGGACAGTGGCGAATGGCAGATTGTGCGCATGGATGTAAACCGGGATGAGGGCGGCGGCCCAATCGTGCAGGTGTAAGATTTGTGGCGCCGGCGTCAGGCGTCGCGCCAGTTCGATGGCGGCCTTGTTGAAAAAGATAAAGCGGGTGGCGTTGTCTTCGTAGGCGGCTCCGTGTTCGCCGTAAATTTCCGGGCGATCAAAAAATTCGTCGCACCGAACAAAAAATAACTGCACACCGCTCGGAGTCCGACCTTCGAAATATTCCGCGACGTAATTTTTTTCCCCCACGCGAATGTCAACCGTCACGCCGGTATCGTTTATCTCCACCAGACTGTTCTCGCGAATCTCCCGATAAAACGGCAGGACCACGCTGACTTCATGGCCGCGTTCGCGCAGTTCCTGAGGGAGAGCGTCGAGCACGTCCACGAGCGCCCCGGCGCGGTGGAGAGGCGGCGCTTCCGCGCTGATCATCAGGATGCGCATGGAATCTTTGGGGATGTTTGATGTTCGATGGTTGAGGTTTGATGTCAAAAGCCGGGGGGCGTCGCTGCCGTCATCCCGAGCGAAGTTTCGGGATCCCGAAGAAGTTACCTTAAAGCTTTCGCGGCGGGATCCCTCGACTGACGCTCGGGATGACGAAGTTAAGTTTGCGCTCCACCGTATTCGCGCTTGACCCAATCGAGCGCTTCCTCGCGCGTCTTGAAGGCGCCTTCGAGTTGGCGAGTTTCTACTGCTTCCAGGATTTCGCCAAATCTTGGACCCGGTTTCATTCCCAGCGCGATCAGATCGTTCCCCGTAACCAAAGGTGGCGGAATGATCGGCTCGTTCGCGAACTCTTCCTTTTTGCGCTGGAGAAATTCATAATTGTCGAGCATGGCATGACTGCTCGCGCAATCGACCCGATGCAATTCCAGTTCCTCTTCGAAAGTGGGACGCGCCATGAACCGCTTCAGTTTGGCCACACGCATCCGCGGCACGTCTTTGAAAACCATGTGCTGACGAACCATCTCCACGGCTGCGTCGATTTCGGCGCGCGAAAAACGCAAGCGCTCCATGATTTGTTCAGTCATTTCCGCGCCGAGGCGATCATGCTCGTTGAAACGGATGCGACCGTCCGCATCTACCGTTGCCGTCCGCGGTTTGGCGACATCGTGCAGAATGACGCTAAAAACGAGCGGAACGGAAACGTTTTCCGGCAAAAGCTCCAACATTAACCGGGTGTGCTGAAAGACGTCCCCCTCGGGATGAAATTGCGGCGGTTGCGCACAACCTTTCATCGGCTCAATCTCAGGCAGAATGGCGCGGAGGAGGCCGGACCGATCGAGCAAATCCCAGCCGCGCAAGCGCTGTGGTGAAAGAAAAATACGGACTAGCTCGTCCCGAATTCTTTCGGCGCTGATCTCGGTAATGGAAGCGGAGGCTTGCTGCAGCGCATTCCAGGTTTCGCTTTCAATTTGAAACTCGAGCACGGTGGCGAACCGAATGGCGCGCAGCATGCGCAAGCGATCTTCCGCAAAACGTTGCCCCGGATCGCCGATCGCACGGATCAATTTCGCTTTTAGATCGTCCCGGCCGCCGACGAAATCGATCACTTCGTTTTTCGCGGGATCGAAAAACATTCCGTTGATGGTGAAGTCACGCCGCCGCGCATCTTCCGCGGGTGATGAAAAATGAACCTCGCTCGGGCGACGTCCGTCCAGGTAGACGTCGTCGGAACGGAAGGTCGCGACTTCGAACTGGAATCCGTTTTCTAGAACGACAATGACTCCAAAGTGCGCGCCGACCGCATAGGTGCGCGGGAACAATTTCTGCACTTCCTCCGGTCGCGCGTCAGTCGCGATGTCGATGTCTTTCGGCGGGAGCTTGCGTACCATGTCGCGGACGCAGCCACCGGCAAAGAAGGCGATGCGGTTGTGTTCGCGCAGTTTTGTCGCGATGGCGCGCGCCGTTTCTTCCATTGCCTTCACAGTTACCAGTTTTGCATTGCGCGGGCTTGTAGGGCAACCGTTCCCGGTTGCCAGCCTGGGGATCAGCAGGCGGGCTTCCTGTTCGTGGGAGCCATACAGCTCGGAGAGAGCGCCTGCCCTACAAGTCTGCTCGCGGGAATCAATCGCTTCTATCTTCGGCCGCGGAGGCCGGTTTTTGTCGCAAGGTATGAATGATGAAGCAGATCACTGCGATACAGATGCAGGAATCGGCGACGTTGAAAGCAGGCCAGGGATCGGCAAAGCGAACATGTAAATTAACGAGAAGAAAATCGATGACATGACCGTGGGTGAGGCGATCGGTCAGATTGCCCAACACCCCGGCGAGTAGTAAAGCGAGGGAAAGATCGCGCCAGGCATCTTTGTGATCCTGTCTTCGCAAGAGAAGGGAAACCACCGCGACCAGAGCGATGCACGAGAGCACGATAAAGAACGCGTTGTTATTTTTGAAGGAACCGAAAGCCGCCCCGGTATTGGGGACATTCACCAGATAGAACCAGCGAGGAATGATAGGGATTTGGGATTCGGCATCGATGTGATGCAAAATCCAATACTTGCTGATCTGATCGAGCGCATAGAGCGGCAGTGAAAGAAACGCGATCCACTTCATAGACACAGCTGCCTGTTGGCGGCGGGTTCAGCGGAGTAGGACTCTGTTGCGCACACAGATTGTAAGTCTGTGTTCCGCTCGTGAAGCGGAGGGACGCGTTTCCGCGCGTCCTGGACGTGCAGAAGCACGTCCCTCCAGGGGATGGCAAACTCGGGCAAGGCGTTTTTCACGGACTCGCAGGAGCTCGCTCCTCCATTTTTTTTGCCGACGCGACGACGCTTTCGCAGCGGTCGCACAAATCGGGATGGGCGCTACTTTGTCCGACACTTTCGCGATGACGCCAGCAACGCGCGCATTTTCGATAGGGCGTTTTCTCGACAGTAGCGGACGCCTCGGGCGCGTCTTCGATAATGAGGTCGCTCAGAATAAAAAATTCTTCGAGTTCTTCCTTCGAGACCGAACCAATTACTTTTCGATCGCATTTCAAGATGACGCGAGCCTCGAGCGAATTGCCGATCAATTTTTCCTGACGCGCTTTTTCCAGGGCCTGGCCGATGACGCCGCGCAGTCGTAGCAATTGCTCGATTTG
>QHQU01000051.1 GCA_003219925.1 Verrucomicrobiota bacterium | reverse complement strand
GGCCACTCTCCTCTTCCTCTTCGCCGGGAGGTGGTGGGGGTCCTTCTTCATGTCGAATGGTCCCGACTCCGAATTTGTACTCCGCAAACAGAGTTGGATTTAGCGGGATCTTATTCCAATCCGCCAGCGCATAACGGCCCTCGAGACTAACGGTCTGGAAGCCGCCACCGCCGTTAAATCGTTCAAGTTCGGTTTCAGCCGCGACCCCAAACCGATGCGGCAAGCCCAGTTCTACTTCCTGTGTGAAAAGGTGGTCGGGCGGGCCGTGGCGAAAGGCGTCGCCCTCATAGATTTCCCCAAAATAAAAGGTCCAGGGCGGGAGGACGTAGGCAGTGGTGAGCGGCGCGAAGCGCGATCGCGAAAGTCCGCCCGGGGCGCCGTACGCACTGGCAATATCGTCACCTGTGACAACGACCTCTTCCGAACCTGTGGTCTGTCCGTTGACGGCAGGAGTCGCTCCCAAATAGGCAAACAAGGCCAGCGCTAAGAGCGGCAAAAATAGCCCTTTACCGCGGAGAGAATCGATGTGCATGGGCCCGATTAAGGAAATGAAAGGGGTAAGGCAAGAGAAAATTACAAAATTGTAATGTTTTTCCGGGCCGGCCCTGAGGGAGGCCAAAAAAAGAACCGCCCAATGATTGACGAGGAGACGCTCGACAGCTGGCGCAAGTGCATCCATTTATAGGACCAATGCGACTAAAGGAGAGCCACGAAAATGGGGTGGTGATTTTCGCGCTATCCGGCGCAATCGATTTGCACTATGCCCCGACGTTGCGCGCGCTTTTTCAGTCGAAGCTGAACAAACGTTGCCCGGCGTTGGTGGTTGACTTGACCGCCGTCGATTTCATTGATTCAACCGGCCTGGCCACTTTGATTGAATATCATCGCGATGCCGCTGCACATGGCGGGGTTTTTAGCCTGGCTGGGGTCAATCCGAACTTGAAAGCAATTTTTGACGTGGTGCAGTTCGAGAAGGTGCTGGCGATTTTTCCGACTGTGGCAGAAGCAAAATCTGCGATCACGGGGGGCCAGGTCCCGCCCTACCTGGCAGATGAACCTGCGAATGGTTGACGAGCAGCGGCAATCTTGTTTTAAGGCCAGAATCAGAAACTCGCCTAAAATGAGGTCCTTAGGGCGCGGAATGATTGGTCCGTACCGCCATTGCCCCGACAAATTTCTGCAGCTCTTGGAAATCGATCGGTTTCGTCAAATGATGATCGAACCCGGCAGCGATGCTGCGGCGCACGTCTTCCTCCATGCCGAAGCCGCTGAGGGCGATACCGACAAGGGATTGTCGCTGTTTGGCTGCGCGCATGATCTCACAGCCATTGCCATCGGGCAGCCCGATGTCGCTGATTAGGCCGTCGAACTGTTCGGCCTCAAGAAGTTTGATTGCGGCCTGGACGCATTCGGCAGTAAGGACTTTGTGGCCTTGTTTACGCAACAGCGCTGCGAGTACTCGTAGCGTCTGAGGATGATCCTCTACGACCAACAATTGCAAGCTCTTGGCGGGCCCTTCGTCGGCGATCAATCGCGAGACGCTCGCGGTTTTCGGGCGCTCGACCGACGCCAGGCTAAGTTTAAAGGAAGTGCCGCGGTTTAGTCCTTCACTATGAACGGTGATCGTTCCACCCTGTAACTCGAGCAGCCTTTTTGAGATCGTAAGCCCGAGGCCAAGCCCGCCAAACCTTCGGCTAATCGAACGTTCGCCCTGTTCGAACGCCTGGAAAATCCGGTCCAGCTGGTCAGGTTCAATTCCAACCCCGGTATCGGTAATCTGGAACACAAAACGCCCATCTTTGTTTACTGTGCGGACGGTAATTCGACCATTCTTCTTCGTAAACTTCACCGCATTGTTGATCAGATTCCAAAACACCTGCTGAAGTCGGACAGCGTCGGCCCAGACATGGTGGCGGTCCGCGCCGAAGTCCATGACCAGATCTAACTGTTTTTGGAGGATGTTGTCGCGCGCAATTTCGAGGCTGTTACGGAGCAGTCCATGGACATCGACCACTTCCAGATGGAGCTCGATTTTTCCGCGGGTAATGCGGGTAAGGTCCAATAGATCGTCGATCAAACGCGCTTCCAATTTCAAACTCGTGCGGATGGCAACCACTTCTTCGTGAAGCTCGGGAGAAAGATTCTCGTGTTCGGCGAGATAGCTCGCTGCTGCCAGTGCCGGGGTTAATGGAGTTCGTAGCTCGTGGCTAAGAACGGCGAGAAAATCATCTTTGGCTTGGCTCGCCCTTTCGGCTGCGATTTTTTCGATGTTGAGCTGGCGAACCTGTTCCTCCTGCTTTTGCCTGGCTCCTTCCGCCACCATGCGATTGGTGTCGATGCGAAACAGCATTCGCGTCGTCCACCAAATGGCCGCGAAAAATAGAACCATGAAAGTAGTAGCAGAGTGGGCCGCGCCAAAAATCGGGTCGTAAAGCCCGGCTCGTTCGGCGGTTTGGCGGAGGGCACCGATCAAGATGGGAAGGAGAATCGCCAGCGGAATGAGCCGCCGAGCCAGCATACCAGCCGCGGTCTCGCTGACGATGATTGCCAATGTTCCGCGGTCTGCCCGCGCCAGGAGAATCCCGGTCGCGAGAAGGAAAAAGGCAATCGAGGTCAAAAGCGATGCCGGCGTGTAAGTGCTGGTGGTGTAAAAGCTGGTCAGGTAATGTGAATAGGCTACCAACGAAAGAATCGCGATAATGGCAGTGATGGCGCTGGCAGCCTCGGCCGGACGGAATCCCCGCGATGATTTCCAATTAAGGGAGAGAATCGACGCCCCGATCAAAACAAAACTCAGCGAAATTCTGGCGCCGTTGACCTCGACCGGGGAACCATCGGCTAATGGCGGCAGCATCAGCCATCTCGGGCCGACCAGATTATGACTGAAGAAGAGGAGATTCAATCCACCCATCGCGATGATCGCGCTGGCGAGGAGTTGTCCAATAATGCTGCGCTCTTTCGGGGCGTCGATGGGTTGGCGCAGAAACAAAGCGATACTCGCTGCGAGCAGGCCGCCGGCAGTGAACGGATTCATCGCGATCATACCCGGAGCGAAATTCTTCAGCAGATCGATTTGAGCAACCCATCCTGTCAGAACAGTGGCAGC
>QHQU01000050.1 GCA_003219925.1 Verrucomicrobiota bacterium | reverse complement strand
CGTGACGCGAATTCGCAGCAATCCAAACAAAGGCACGGCAAGCAGCGGCTAAGCTAAACAGAAAGCACGAGACGAAAAATAGCTCGCGGCGGCAGCGAGTAGTTCAACTTCCTCATCGTCTCCTGTCGCAACGCCCGCAGCGTCACCGCTGCCTCCGCTACCGCTTTGATGTCTTCGTGCTTTGGCTTCTGCGGCCATGGAAAGTGTCGAACACTGACTCCGGCGTGTAACGGAAATCGCCTTTCAATTTCGAACAGGTCGCAATGAACCACGACCAGTGAATTCCCGATTGGAGAATACCGAAGCTGTAGTCGTCACTGAAGGCGAAGCATGAAAGTGCATCGCCCCGGCCAGGCTTCGCGCTACAAAAATCGCTCTCGGGAGAGGTTTCGGGAACCGTCTAGACGCTCGATCTCTGCCGCAAGTAAACCGGCGAACGCTCCGATCGCGATGTAAGGCACCACGAGCGGGTTTGCGTTTTTCAGCAAGATTGAAAGCTGATCCGGCGTCAGAACCCCTATTGGTGAATCGATAGCTTTCGCTAGCTGTGAGCCAATGACAGGATTTTCCGGACAGTAGCCGCGGGTGATGCAAAAAGAGAACAGCGTCCGAAGGTCGCGCCGATATGTATTGCGAGTTCCAGGAGCGACGCCGAGCCCAGCTAGCCATGAATCGATGTCGGCAGTGGAAATGTCGGCTGTCGTCTTGTCTGAGAAATCGCCGCTGAATCGGCCAAGACGAAGCTTGAGGGCGTAACAATACACGTCGGACCGGCCACCTTCCCTGCGAACTTTGATCAATTCGTCGATTGCTTTTTGAAGCGGCGCACTCGTTTTCGTCTTCTCTAGGTGCGCCAAATAGAAGTGCAAAGCATCCTCAATTGTTTTTCCCCATGGCAGCAGCGCTTCGTATGCTCGCTCGGCGCTGAGTCGAAGCCAGGCGGGGAATTCGATGCCGCGAAGGCCCTCATTTAACAGACGGGTGTTTGCTGTTGTGCGTAGGTTTTGGCTTCTCCGTGTGTCTCGAAGTACTTTCTCTGCCATTTCCCAGCTACTTTGCCTCGAACGACGAATTTCAGTCGCTCATGCTTGTATGATTTGACCCTAAACCCGTTTTTCATCGACGGGCCTATTGTATAATTTCCCCTTCGATTCTTACGAGAGAAAAGGTGTAGCTATTTGTAGCTATTTTGCGAGGGAAATACGCGCTTAAAAGCGTGCTTATCCGTACGAAAGGGAAAACGCGAAATTGGCCGTTTCCCCTCGTGGAGAGGGGCGACCCTAACGGGATTCGAACCCGTGTTACCGCCGTGAAAGGGCGGTGTCCTAGGCCACTGGACGATAGGGTCAGCGAGCGCCAAATATCGAGGCGACGCCAGGGCTTGCAAGCTGCGTTTGTCGCGGTCAATCCCCATTACCCACAGAACCTCAGCGTGGCTGGCTCGAAGAAAGTTTTTCGATGAATACTGCCGTTCGGGCAGCCGCTTCTCTATGCGGTTGAATTACGCGAAGAGCGTTGTTTGCCAGTTTTTCTCGGTCCGCGGGGCGACTCAATAAACGACGCGAGTTCTCGAGTAACTCCTCTGAATTTTGGACAATCAGGGCGCCACCTCCCGCGATGAGCTGCTTTGCCAGGCTTGCGAAATTTTCCATGTGTGGTCCAAAAATTACCGGCTTTCGCGCACTGATCGCTTCGACCGGGTTTTGACCGCCATGCGCTGTCAGACTTTTCCCGATAAAAACAATCGTCGCAATGTTGTACCAGCCCGGCAGCTCGCCAGTTGTATCGATAAGCAGGCAGTCAAGTTCCTGCGTCCGGCTTCCCGCGACAGTTTTCCGGATCGATCGCAGATCGCGTTTACGCAATTCAGCTTCGATTTCGTTTGCCCGCTCAACATGACGCGGCGCCAGAATCAAAAACAAATCGGGAAATTCCGGTCGGAGCCCGCAAAAAACGTCAACCAGAATCTGTTCCTCGCCTCGATGGGTGCTACCCCCAAAGAGAATTGGCCGAGCCGCATCAATTCCCGTTTCCCGAAATCGTTGCGCCACATCGGACAAAATGGGCTGATTGAAAACATCGTACTTAATATTACCAACGGCATGAATTTGGGAGGTCTTAGCGCCGAGATTTTTCCAGCGCTCGGCATCTTCGGGTGTTGGCACGCAGATAAGATTGAGTCGTCGAAAAATTGGGCCGACAAAAACCTTGAAGCGCCGAAACCTTCGTTCTGAACGTGGAGATAAGCGCGCATTCGCCAATGCGAGTGGAATTTTCCGGCGCGTCGCTTCTGCCACCAGGTTTGGCCACGCTTCGGCTTCGATCAGAATGATACGTTGCGGGGCAATTGCGCGAAACGCCCGACGCATGACTGGCCAAAAATCAAGCGGCGCGTAGAGAACATCCATCCAACTGGGGGCAGACTTTTGCGCCAGAGCATGGCCGGTTGTTGTCGTGGTGGTGAGAACGCACTTCAGATCCGGTCGAAGCGCGCGCAATTGTTCCGCCAGTTTTAACGCGATTACGACTTCACCGACGCTAACGGCATGAATCCACGTCGGGCTTTTTCCGTGCAATCGCCGACGCCACTCGCTTGAGTAAAAACCGAGTCGTTGCCCGAAGTCCTTTCGGTAGCCGCCGCGGCGAAACATTTTTGCGAGATGGGAAGGCAGGAACAGCAGCAGACCAAGTGGCCATAGCAGATTGTAGATGAGTCGAATCATCTCTGATGCTCCGCGAAAATTACTTCGGTCGCGCCATAGCGCCGCGCTCGCACTATTTTCCAGTGTGGATGTTCTGGCAGGCGCTCCCCCGGTCGTTTCTCCAGTACGAACAAACCGTCAGGAGCAAGAAGAAGAGGTATTTTCGGATGGTTTAGCAGCTGATCCGTGAAGGCTTTTGCTCCGGGCATGGCTTCGTAGGGCGGATCCGCAAAAATAAGATCGAACGGTCCGATCGCTTCCTTCAAATACGCAAACGCATCCCGCATCCGCACGCGACCATCCAAGCCGGCAATGGCAAGATTGCGTTCAACGACTCGTGCCGCGTTTCGATTTGATTCAACAAAGACCGCGGAAGCCGCGCCGCGACTCATTGCTTCGATGCCGAGCCCGCCGGCACCGGCAAAAAGATCCAACACGCGTGCTCCAATCACTTTCTCGCCCAGGCTCGAAAAGATTGCCGCCTTTACACGATCCATCGTTGGGCGAACACCGGTGCGCGGGACTTTCAATTGCAAGCCGCCAGCCGTGCCTGCGATCACTCTCACGGCTTGGGCGGGGCCGATGGCGTGGGTGACTCGGCGTTTTTCT
>QHQU01000049.1 GCA_003219925.1 Verrucomicrobiota bacterium | reverse complement strand
CCGGCGATTTGGCTTTTCAAATTGGTGGCGTCGAAAAGCGTGATTCGGCCAATGGCGCTACGGCCTTGAAGAAGCGAAGCCCAGAATGCTTCCAATCCGATCCCGTTGGGGGCGACAACGCCCATGCCGGTGATGACGACGCGGTTTCGCTTAATCATCGCGCGTACCAGCCGACGAAGAACCTGCTGCGTCCAATGGTTGGTTTAGACGAGCCGCGAAAAAGTTTAGCGCTGAAAGCAAACGAAGCTCTGGTATGCATTAAAGAGCCCAATTCTAATTTCCCTCACTAAATGCAGTCATTATATTTTCCATCCACCCTGCCCCACCGAACTTATTCACAAATTTTCAGTTATTCACAAGATCGATCTTGCGCGGCGCTCATTTTTGTTTCACCCTCCGCCAAGCCCGCAGCTCTTTTAGCCCGATAATTTCACATGGAACACGGCACGGCCCTAGCTCTAATCCGCTCATAGTGCACATCTCTGCATCGCCCGATCCCGCTAAGGTCCTGATTATCGACGATGAAATCGGACCACGCGAAAGCCTGCGCATGCTGCTCAAACCGAGCTATCAGGTCCACACGGCGGAAAACGTCGAGACCGGCCTGCAGCTCTTACAGGAAAAGCGCCCCGATACTATCGTGATGGACATTCGCATGCCCGGAATGAACGGGATTGATGGCCTGCGCAAAATCCGCGAAATCGATCCGCATCTTTCCGTGATAATGTTCACGGGCTTCGGCGCGCTCGAGACCGCCCAGGAAGCGCTCCGCCTCGGCGCTAACGATTACATCAATAAGCCTTTTGACGCCGTGCAAATGCGCGAAGTGATCGGGCGGAACGTCGAGCGGACCCGTTTGCAACGGCAAAGCGAGGTGACCGAAC
>QHQU01000048.1 GCA_003219925.1 Verrucomicrobiota bacterium | reverse complement strand
ATGGCAAGGTGGTTGTGAATTGCCAGGCAAAGGACCTTTACGCTGATATCCAGGTGCGAGACACCGGATACGGAATTGCTGAAGACGAAATTGGGAAAATCTTCGAACCCTATTTCACGACCAAACAGGGGAAAAACGGCACCGGCCTCGGGCTCTACATTACAAAAAAAGTGATCGACGACCACAACGGATCGATCGAGGTGGCCAGCACCCTGGGAGTCGGAACCACTTTCACCCTGCGGCTGCCGCTGCACGATAAGTAAACTGCAGTTTCACTTGTCAGGCCGCGACAGTTTCGTTTTGCTGCGAGCGTGTCGTCTGCTTACCGGATCGCTTCGCCGTTTTTAATTCGCCTCGCCGGCGTTCCATTTGATGTTCTTGAGGAGCTTGCGACGCCAAACGTTCTCGCCGCCGCGCGCCATCTACTTGCGCGGGAAAACGAACTCCATCAGGTCAAAAATACAGCTCTGGAATTTGTCACTCGCCGTGATAGCGGCCTTAGCTCTGAAGACTTTGCAGCGTGGCGCATCGCCATTCGTCGCGACAAAATTCCCGAGCATAAAATTCCACAACAGCTCCAAGAATACTCGCGGGTCGCGACGGCCGCCAGGCAAGCACGTTCGCAACTGGAAGATCAGCTTGAAGAGGAATTGACCGGAGCGCGCAGGGCGCTGCTGCAAACCAGCCAGCGGATTCTTCCGCGCTATCTCGTCTTCGGCTCGGGCGATGTTCATCACCTGATCGATCACTCCGGCGGCGAGCTTCCGCCGCGCAATAGTCGGAACCGCGAACGGGAACGTCACCTTCTCCTTTATCTCCAGCGTATTGCCGCGAAGAACGATACCTTTGGCGAATTCGGCCCTTCCGCCTGGGGTTCGGCCATTCAAAGTGGTTCCCTGAATTTTGAACCGCGTCCGGGGATCGCGCGTCGCGAAGTTTTTCTCGAACGCTGGACGGCGCATGCTCTGGCCGCAGCGATCAATTCCGACCCGCAAACCTTTTTGGAGCGCCGGCCACGGCTTAATCCGAATGGCATTCTGAACGACAATCATCTCATCTTCGTGGATAGCGGGGACGTGGTCGCTCTTACGCCGTCGGAAATAAAACTTGTCAGGCAATGCAATGGCACAACGTCAATCCACGCGCTGATTCAGTCCGCGAATGGAGACAGGTCCGCTGCGGCGCGCGTCAATGGAGGGCTCGATCTTATGCGCAATTTGATCGCCAAAAAGATCCTGATCGCTGCGCTGGAAGTCCCGGCACTCGAACCCTTCGCCTTCCAGACTTTGCGTGAGGATATCGCGGCCTGGAATGAGGGGCCGGCGCGGGAGCGTTGGTTGCGGCTTGCTGATTTACTAATTAAGTCCAGCGCGGACTTTTCAGAAATAACCGAGCCAAATCAGCGCCAAGAAATTTTATCTGCGGCGCGCGCGCAACTTTCGCGACTCGGCGCGGAACGCAAACCAGGTCAGCGCTCGCTTTATGCCGCGGTCAATCCGATCGCGGAAGAATGTTTTCGCGATTGCGAATTCGAAATCAATGAAACGATGCTCGACGAAGTCGTAACCGACGCCGAGCCATGGATCGATTTTTGGCGCGATAATTATGCTTTCGTTGCGTCGCGCGTTGCCGCCGGTTTGCGCTTGGTATTAAACAAGGTTGGAAAAAATGCGCTGCCGCTGCCCGCGTTCCTGCGCACCTGTGAAACGGCCAGGCTTCCCTTAACCGGTCCGGGCCTCGTTGGCCTGGCCGTGATGGCGTTTCAGGAAATTAAAGCTGCTTTTCGAGAACGACTGAAACCGCACGCCCACCTCTCTGAGTACGAACTCACTGTCGCGGATTGCCATTTTGTGCGCGAAAATTTTTCCTACCAGAAATTCGACGAATTCACTTTCCCTTCCGCCGATTTGCAACTTGCCACCAAATCACTGGACGCGATTTCGCGAGGCGAATATCGCTGGATCGTCAGCGAGTTGCATCCGGCCGCCGCCGCCTTGCATCATTGTATGTACTGGAGTTGCCCCGATCACGATGCTCTTTCCCGTGCTCTTCAATCAAGTACTAGCGGTAAACCATTTTTTCATTTCGGTTTCTTCGCCGCTGATTTTACCGCGCATACTACGGTGCGGATTTTCGATGCCCTGCCAGAGCAAGCAATCTTCGCTTCGCCTCAGCGCGGTAATCCGCGCTGGCACTCCGTTTCGCCAGCGCAGGCTGAAGTTTTCATCGCGGAAGATGGCGACGTCGCCCTTCGCGCGAGTGGTCAATATCTCGGTTCTTTTGCCCGCAATTGGATCATTCCGCTTGGGTTTCATCCATTCCAATTCGGATTGGCGCCGCAGACACCGCGGCTCCGTTGCGGGCGCGTAATTGTCCAACGCCGCAGCTGGACCGTCTCCAGTGCGGAAATGGGTGGTGGGAATTTCTCCGGCATTTCGCCAGAACTGGTTCTCGCCGTTGAAAGATTGCGCGCCGCCAAAGATTGGCCCCGCTTTGTTTATATTCGCCCGACCGAACAGGCTCTGCGGCGCAGCGGCGCGGAAGGCCGCGACAAAGATACCAAACCGGTTTTTATCGATCTCGAAAGTTATCTTTTCCTGGAAATTTTTCATCGCTGGCTGAGTAAGGCCGGCGAATTGGAAATTACTGAAATGTTACCCGCGCCCGACGACCTTTGGTGGCAAGAAGCCGATGGCCGCCGCACTTTCGAGCTGCGCACGCTGATCGTCCCACGATGACACGATGAAAATCATTGCCATCGCGAATCAGAAGGGCGGCGTTGGCAAAACAACGACGACGGTAAATCTCGGCGCGGCACTGGCGGAACGCGCCCAACGCATTCTGCTCATCGATCTCGACCCGCAAGGCAACGCCACCAGCTCCCTCGGAATGCAGGACTTCGAAGGAGAAAGCCTCTACGATCCTTTGCTAGGCGAGACCGCAATTGCTGACAAAATTTTGCCGACCCGATTAGATCATCTTTTTCTCGTTCCAGCCGACCTCGATCTTGCCGGCGCGGAAGTCGAGATTGCCCGCATGCCGGATCATTTGCTGCGACTGGCCCGAACACTGCAACCTTTGCGTGCGGACAGCGCCTTCGATTTTGTTTTGCTCGATTGTCCCCCTTCACTGGGAATTCTCATGAGCAACGCCCTCGCAGCGGCCGATGAAATTCTGACCCCGATTCAATGCGAATACTTCGCGCTGGAAGGTCTGGTCAAAATTGTGCGCGTAGTCGAGCAAGTGCGCGATTCCGGAGCAAATCCGAATATCCAAATCGGCGGTATTCTCATGACGATGTTCGACAGCAGGACAAATTTGAGCGCACAGGTAGTCGCGGAGGTGCGTCAACATTTTGCCGCAAAAGTTTACGACACCGTCATTCCCCGAACGGTGCGCTTAAGCGAGGCACCGAGTTTCGGCAAAACCATTTTGGAATACGACAAGAGCGGGGCCGGTGCGCGCGCCTACCGTACTTTGGCGGAGGAATTCATTCGGCGCCACACCCCAGTTGCAGCCACCGCTCCCGAGTAATCGCAAAACATATGTCGCGAAACCTCTAAAGGTCGTCTCCCTTTCCAGAATCATTCCATTTTTTGCCGCCACTCGGAGCGATGGGTGATTTTCGGGATGAATCAAAGAGATGACGTAATCGAGTTTTAGGTCGCGAAAACCATGATCGCGAACGGTGCGCGCTGCTTCACTAGTGAGTCCCCGGTTCCAACAAGGGCTGTCCAATCTGTAACCAATCTCAATTTCGATTTTGCCATCGACTGCGTGGTGAAAAAAGCCGCAGTAGCCCGCAAGCGTTTCGCTCGATCGCACAATCATGGCGAATTGTGATGGCATACCATCTCGGTCCCAGCCGATCACTTTATCGAGGAAACTCTTCGTTTGCTCTTGCGTCATCGGCCCCGTCGAGA
The DNA here is from genome assembly GCA_003219925.1 of Verrucomicrobiota bacterium. Lineage (GTDB taxonomy): Bacteria > Verrucomicrobiota > Verrucomicrobiia > Chthoniobacterales > UBA10450 > AV69. Next base: position 108 of record QHQU01000048.1, on the reverse strand, counting down.
AACGCATGAAATCCTTGTTTGCTATTAATTCCGCCATGCGATCGAGATCGTCGGCGGCGAATGGACGCAGAATTAAGCGCGGAGTTTCGAGGATCATTTTGCCGCCTT
>QHQU01000047.1 GCA_003219925.1 Verrucomicrobiota bacterium | reverse complement strand
ATAGGCGGCAAGCTCGTCGGTGACGTCGTGGCGCAGCTCGTCCTCGGGGGTGTTGTCCCATTTCTTTTCCTGGATCAGCTCAAAGCTGCCGCCCTTACGTGGATTGGCCGGATCGAAGGCGCCGGGATAAAATTCGACGCATTCACTCAAACATTCGATAGCGGAAAAACCGGGATGATCCATGGCGCGCTCGATCATCTGGATCATGTGATTGACCTGGGTGGCGTGGGTGCGCGCGATGAAGGTGGCCCCGGCGCTGATCAGTTGTTTCATTGGATTGACCGGCATGTCGATCGCGCCAGTCGGGTCGGTCTTGCTTTTGAAACCGATGGGCGAGGTAGGCGAGGTCTGCTTTTTGGTCAGGCCATAGACGAAGTTGTCCATGATGAAATAGACCATGTTGATGTTCTTCCGTGCCCCATGATTGAGATGGTTGCCGCCGATGGAAAAACCGTCACCGTCGCCACCAAACAGGAAGACATGCAGGTCGGGTCGGGCCAGGCTGATGCCGGAAGCAAGGGGAACGGCGCGGCCGTGAATGAAATGCGCGCCGTGGCCGTTTACGAAATAGGGAAAACGCGATGAACAACCGATCCCAGCGAGGGTGACGATCTTTTCGTGATCGAGCTGGCGTTTCTCGAGAACCTTGTAGAAGGACGCTAAGACGGCGAAATCGCCGCAGCCCGGGCACCAGGTAGGATGATCGGCGGTAACCGCTTTCTTGGTGAGTTTTTCCCTTGGCTCCGATGCCGGAGGGGCGGCGGTTGTAGTTGTTTCAGACATAAAAATTAGAGAAAAAATTGTTTCCGCGGGACGCGCGCGCTAGCCGGAAGAAGGGTCGTCATAAACGACGCAAATATCGAGCATCAGGCCTCAAACATCAAACCTCAATCAGCTCCAAAGTCCGTTTCCGCGAGACGCGGAAAGTCCGAGCCGGACTGGCGTACACGCGAGGCGCGCGCGCTACCCGGAACAGATGCGTTTCGGCTAGCAGCCGAAACGAACAGGCTGGCAGCCTGTGCTCCCCAGACGAAGAGCAAATCAAACCTCAGACATCGGACTCCGGCCTTTTCGAGGCCGGGGCCGCGAGCAGCTCGCGCACTTCTTCGTCGCTGGTCTGGGAAAAATCTTCGTAGTATTGGCCGACGCCCATGAATGAAACGGGGGTGTGGAGACAAAGGATATCATCGACCTCGTCCCTGATCTCGCGACAGGTAGTGGGCGCGCCCACGGGGACAGCGACAATAATTTTTGCCGCGCCTTGCTGACGCAACGCGGCAGCCGCGGCCCGCATCGTCGCTCCAGTGGCAAGTCCGTCATCGACCAGAATCACAGTTCGCCCACGCAAATCCGGCGGCGGCCGCCCGGCGCGATAAGTAAGTTCCCGGCGTTTCAATTCCTCGCGTTCGATTGCAGTGACCATCTCGACGATTGATTGCGCGTCTGGCAAGGCATAGACGACGTCTTCGTTCAGAACGCGGATGCCACCGGATGCGATTGCGCCCATGGCGAGTTCTTCGTGCCCGGGCACGCCGAGTTTGCGCACAACGAAAACATCGAGCGGAACGCCGAGCCGCTGCGCTACTTCGAACGCAACCGGCACCCCGCCGCGCGGAAGAGCGAGAACAATGACGTCGTCGCGTCCAGCGTAGCTCAACAATTCTTCCGCAACTTGCCGACCCGCGTCGGCTCGGTCCTGAAAAAGGTATGATCGCGGCACGGCCGCAAGATAATTAGCCTTCCGGCGCGAGCTCAGGCGTAGCTGTGACTCGCGTCGGCACAAGACGAATGGCAGTTCCGACCGTTTGTTCCGCAGGTGCGTCGCCGGCTTCGTGATATTCGGCGTCCTGATTCACCTGCCACAGATCGTAAAGTTTGGTGTTGGCGCTGATGTTTTCCGCGCAAAGCATCGCCGTCATCATGGCGTGATCCTGGTTGTTGTATTTGTGCATGCCGTTACGACCAACGAGATGCAGATTGGGATAACGGCGATCAAGCTCATCGCGAATCGTCGCGACATGTTCCGCATAGTCGTCGTCGTAAACTGGATACGCTTTTTTCTGTCGAACGACGCAACCATCGAGGATATCGCCCTCGCGGGCCAGGCCGATCTTGATCAACTCCCGCTGGGCCAGGGCAATCAGATCTTCATTTTTCGAATCCCAGAGGCCGTCGTGTTCGAAACAAAAGTATTCGAGCCCGTAGCAGGCCTTGTCCGGATCGGGCACCATTTCCGGGGACCAGGACCGGAAGTTTTGAATCCGGCCAACCTTCACACTCGGATCGTGAATGTAGATCCAATTATCATGAAAAGCGTCGCGGTTTTTCAGGATCAACATCACGGTCAGGAAGTCGCGGTATTTGAGCGAACCGGCGGCGCGTTTTGCTTCTTCGGAAACGGCGGGCTCGAGACCGTTGATCAATTCGCGCATCGGCGCCGAGGAAATAACGTGTTCGGATTCGAGGGCATGTTCGTTTCCGTTCTGGTCGCGATAGATTGTCGTCCACGTCCCGTTAGCGTCGTCGTATTGGCATCGGATAACGCGGCAGCCCATTTCGAGCGCGCCGCCCAGTGCTTTGGTTTTTTCTGCGCACGTCTCCCACATCATTCCCGGACCGCGCCGCGGATACTTGAAGGAATTGATCAACGTCTTGATCACTCTCGAGCTGTCTTTCGGACGGCGCTGCGGGAAAAGCGCGTTGCGGATCGCGCTGCCTAATGACAACCCCTTGATCCGTTGCGCGGCCCAATCGGCCGAGATTTCGCGGCAGCTCATTCCCCAAACCTTCTCGGTGTAGCTCTTGAAGAAAGTATTGAAGAGACGTTTGCCGAATTGATTGCTGACCCAGTCTTCGAAGTTGCGCGGATTGCGCACGGGCATGAGGCGCGCTTTCAACCACGACAAAACGCAAAGGGCGGATTTGAGCAGGCCGAGCTTCAACAAGGCCTCGAACGGGCGGAGGGGGTAGGCAAAAAACTTTCCGCCGTAGAAAATGCGCGAGCTCCGTGGCCGATCGAGCATGTCCTGCGGCAAAATCTCGTTCCATAGATCGTTCACCTCTTTCGACTTCGAGAAAAAGCGATGACCGCCGATGTCGAAATGAAAACCTTTGTACGTGGCAGTGCGGGAAATTCCGCCGACGTAAACCGGATCGGCTTCAAGAACGGTGACGCTGATTTCGTTCTTCGACAAAAGATAAGCGGCAGTAAGACCGGCTGGTCCGGCGCCGATTATGGCTACGTTCGTTTTCATTAAATCAGGCAACCCAGTTTCCCCGTGTAAAATTCCAAATGTACCAGCTTTCGAGGCCCAGCCCCGCCGCGCTGACCAACGCAATTGCAGTCACCGCGCTTGCTCGTCCCAGCCACGAGCGGAGGGGAAGATTGTGCAAATAATGCAAAAGCGCCAGTACGATAAGCGGATGCAGA